>DAIUCL010000066.1:0-14071 GCA_036846185.1 Chitinophagaceae bacterium | reverse complement strand
AATCCAACTATTAAATTACATTTACAAACTGTCGAAAAAAGCAACCACGTTCAAATAAGGTAGTCTTCACTCAAAAAAACATAAATTTGCTCCATGCTGCCAACAGAAAAAAATATCCTACTATTTGCATCAGGCTCCGGAAGTAATGTCAAAGCTATACTCGAATATTTCAAGCATGACCCCATCATACGTGTGCCACTCATCATTACGAATAATCCTTCAGCAGGAGTTATAGATGTAGCCCGCAAATACAATACCGATGTTCTGCTCCTCAACCGGCAGCACCTCGATTCTCCGATTCTCCTCGATACACTCGACCTTTATCAACCACAGCTCCTCGTATTAGCAGGCTTTCTCAAAAAAATACCAGAGCATATGGTGAACCATTACCACCAAAAAATAATCAATATACACCCCGCACTTTTGCCAAGGCATGGAGGCCAAGGCATGTACGGTATGCATGTACACCAAGCGGTGATCAATGCCAAAGACAGCGAATCGGGCATCACCATACACCATGTGAATAAAGAGTATGATCAAGGCTTACATCTCCTCCAAAAAAAGCTGACCATAGATCCTACAGATACCCCCGCCACCCTTGCAGCCAAAGTATTACAGCTAGAGCACCACTGGTATCCTCGTGTTATAGAATCCTTACTCAAATAGCCTATCAATACTGATAATACTAAGATAACAGAAGTTTTTATTTAAAATTGTGTGTTTAAACATATATTTGCACAAAACATACAACAATGACATTTAAAGAAAAATCTCTCGCCCTGCACAATAGGATATTTGCAGGCCAACTCATGGACGCATTCGAACAATATTATCACCCCGATGTAGTGATGCAAGAAATGGGCGAACCGGAGCGTGTAGGCAAAGACGCCAATCGTGAATACGAACTCAAATTTCTCTCTATGCTCAAAGACGTTCACGGCGCAGGTATTACATCCATCGCTTCAGATGAAGAAAATGGTATCGTACTCATCGAAAATTGGATGGACGTTACCTTCCAAGATGGCAATCGAGTTAAACTCGAACAAGTAAGCGTACAACAGTGGCAAGGCGACCACATCATCCGTGAGCGTTTTTATCACCGCTAGTCAAATTTTTTTGATTGGGAGCTCATCGATAGATACCCTGTTCCCCTTCTGTCGGGCTATCCGCTTGTATACCCCTCACTGCCCTGCCTAAGGCTTGGCACAGAGGGGTATATCGCTTCTATCCCGGCTAGCTTTCGGGGTCTCTGCCTGCTTCAGCCCTCTCAGCGAGTATGTAATCGACTCAGAATGTATGCCGTGACCTCCTTACCCTGCTTATTGCCATTATCCAGCGCCGGCATATAATGAATACCTCCATAGAAACGACTCACCGAAGCCTCATCAGCTGCCGCCAGGTAGCTCGAAAATGAACGAGGTGGCAAACTCAAATACATTTGAGTAGAATCCGTAAAACGATGAGGAGTAGGCATGTAATGAGTGAGCATACTTGCCGCCGCCGCCGATATTACACTATGACCACTCGTATACTCCGGAAAGGGAGGTGTTTCTATCAAAGGCAACCACTTGGAATCTATCAATCTGTTAATGTATGTCTCCGGACGTACCGCATTACTTATATATTTTTCGGCCCAGCAACTGATAAACCCCTCGTACAAACTAATTGAAACCATTGCAAACAACTCTGCAATTTGATCTTCACTAAGCTTCTTGGCATAAGTCTGCTGCGATGTAATACAAAGCCAGTGCCCGGGAGGACTGATTTTATGGATAAAATAAGTCAGATGCCCATTCACTACCGCTGTGTTAGGATTATCATCCCAATAGATAGCCGTTTTGATATGTGCAGAATCCTTACGTAGAGAATTTGTATACAGCTTCATAGCATTATTATAATATTCCGAAGACTTATCCTCACTATACGCAATATTGGGTATGGCTCTTACATAATTCGACTTATCCGACACCATCGAACGCATTAGCGGCCAGTTGGGTTCAAGTGCATTCATATACTCCGGAGCCGTAGGTACCCAGGCACCGGTGCTATCCGCCAGCACATAGCGCTCTAGTGTTCGGGTATAGGTATAATTGTCAGCAGACAACCATTCAATAATGTGCGTAGCCACCTGCGATGCATATTGTTCTGAAGCTTTCAATTGAGCAGGAGTCACGCCAGAAACTAGCCAGAGTTTGTTTTCTTTTTCTTGAAATTCACCCAATAAGTGTTCTGAATAAACCAACTTTTGAGCTACTTTTATAAAGGCATATTGTGCTGCTACCGAATAATTGACTAAGGGATCGGTCGGTTTTGGGATGGTTTTCAAATGACTGATTTGACCAGCCAGAGGCTTTAGATGTTTGTACTTGTGAGTCAGTACTTCATAGGCAGCCACAAAAGGATATACATGCACCCTCGATGCTACGGGAGGAGTGAATATATCTTCCATCACTACCGCGATGAGCGCGTCATGTGCTCGATTAAGATAATGATGATCTGCTTTGACTGAAATATGATTCAATACAAGCCATACAATGACCAAGAGATTTTTTTTCATGGTGAGATCGTTTAGTTACTGACGGCTAGGTATAGGAGCCCCTATTTCTAACATAAATTTTTCCAGCATATAAGCACCCCAGTTAGGCATAAATGGATAACGTTCCGTGTTACCAGTCATAAAGGCATAAGCAGCCTCTTGACATTTGGCATGGGCAGAACTTACACCACCAAATACATGTTCAGGACCATAATAATGAAGTAATGCATCGGTATATAATAAACGAGGATTAGCCGGATTCAAGGTTCTTGCCTTTTCCATAGCGGCAGTAATACTTTTTTCATAGGTAGCATATTGCTGAGTAGGGCTATAACGAAATTGTAAAAACAAGATGTATGCTTTTAATACATAAATCTCTTCGTCTTGGGATAATTTCTCAGCAGCGGACAGTTTTTCAAGGGCTTTCGTTAGCAAGTTTTGACCAGTTTGGGATTTTTCGGCTGCTTCATAATCGTCCGAAAGAGATTTTTTTTCGGCTGCTTTATTGGGGTCTGAATTGGGCACATTGTTTTCATGATACTTATTAAATTGAAACACATCAGTCAGGGCAGCATAGTAATGATAAATCCATTGATCGGGATGCTTATTCACCAAAAATTGGATGCTGTCTTTAACTGGAAGATAATCTTCTGTCGATTTGGCTTTCTTCATAGCACGTATGGTTCTGAAGAGTATTTGGTCCGAAGGAGTTTTTTGAGCAGCTAGGCTGAGAGTGCTAAAAGCCATTAAAAATGTAACAATCAATCTATATATCATGGGATATGGGGATTAAGTGAATGTTGAATGAACTGTAAAGTTAATGTAGAATTTCAAAAAAATAAGAGATGAAACCAAACAAGATGAAAACAAGATACGTATAAAATTACAGATAGATGACTAAGAATATCGACGATGAGCTTTAGCCCCGACCGCAGCGGCATCCCCTGTATGGACTGCACTGTGTGAAGGCACAGGGATACAGCGTAGGGCGGGACGTCTGATGAGCTTTGTAGTTAGATGAGCTCCACTAAAGGGGGGCTCATTATTCTAATCAATAAGTTGGGTAAAGATTTAATATTGTGCAAAACATGTTAATAGAAAGATACTATATTGTAAATACTACGTTATAGATTTTTAAAAAAAATGAAAAAAAGTTGGATTAAAAATT
This sequence comes from Chitinophagaceae bacterium, assembly GCA_036846185.1. Taxonomy (GTDB): domain Bacteria; phylum Bacteroidota; class Bacteroidia; order Chitinophagales; family Chitinophagaceae; genus OLB11. Next base: position 10,367 of record DAIUCL010000066.1, on the reverse strand, counting down.
TGGATTTAACAAATGCTTTTGATAACTTTAACCTCTAAAACTAAATTTTTAAACCAAAAACGGAGTTGCCGAAGACCGGAAATATAGTAGGCATAACAAAAAAACAAGAGCATATGAGAAAAATCAGACTCCTTTTCCTCTTGATGTTTGCAACAGTGCTGGCGCAAGCGCAAGTCACGGGTACGAAAACGATACCCGGCGATTATGCGACTCTCGCTGCTGCCATTGCAGACCTCAACGCAACCGGTGTGGGCGCCGGAGGTGCGACAATTAACTTGACGATTCCGGAAACGGCACCGACAAGTGGTTACTTACTGGGTAGTGCTACCTTAAATGCATCTACCTCTGCGGCTAATCCGCTAGTGATCAATGGTGGTAATAACCTCATCACCGCCTATGCAGGTGGTACGAGTGCGGGTGGTACTACCGTATTGCCAGATGCGGTGTTTCGCTTGGCGGGTACAGATTTTGTAACCCTCAATCAGTTGAACATCGTAGAAAACCCCCTCAACACGACGCCTACGGCGCAGATGGAGGTGGGTATCTTGGTACGTCAGTTGACTAGTGCAGATGGTGTCAAAAATTTGATTATTAGCAACTGTACGGTGAATTTGAATGGTCCTAATACGGGTATTACAACTGCTTCCGGACCTTATGAAACCGGTATCGCAGTGCAAAATGTGCCTATAGCACAAGCTATCAGTCCTGTGTCTCTAACAGCAGTTACACCTTCCGGTGTAAGCGGTTTGAACGAAAATATTACGATTCGTGGTTGTACAATCAATAACTGTTATAATGGTATTTCTGTAATAGGTAACAGTACCGTAGCCAATTATACGCCAAATGTAATGATAGGTGGTGATGGCCCTGGAGAAGGTAATACAATTACTAATACCGGAGTGAATACAGCCGGTATCACTACTACTCATTATGGTATTTATAATTATTATTGTAACTCAGTAAGTATAGTAGGTAACAACTGGACATCTACGCCTCTCACTACAAGTGCTATGTATGGTATAGCTACCTTCACTCACGTAGGTCACGTGCGTGTAGCAAAAAATACGTTGACTGGTACAACCTCTTTGGCTTCGACAAGTCTTTTCTATGTGTGTTATGTTAACTCCGGTACTAATGCCTTGTTACTTTCTTCAAAGGTGGATAGTAATACTATACAAAACTGTACGCACAATGGTAGTGGTACATTTTACATGGTATGGCATCAGGCATGGACTGCCAGTGCCAACCCGGCAGATAACTCTACCAGCTGGAATGTCTTAAACAATAACAGTCGTTCACAACTGGGTGGTACTACGTGGGGTGTATACAGTACAGCCTCCGGTGCTGGTGGTCGTCAGATGATTAATAATCAGGTGACGAATTTCTCTCAGGTAAAAACAAGTACTAATACTTCTAGTGTATTCTTGACTTACCCAACCGGTTCTCAGCCTTGTATCTTTAGAGGTAATGTAGTGAATAACTTTACTACTAGTGGTGCGGGAACAGGTACAGTAACGGTGTATGGTATATATAGTCTTCTTTCTGCCAACACGCATACGATCGACTCCAACAGAATAAGCAATTTGAATACCGGACATGGTGGTACTACACACAATGTCTATGGTATGTTTCATTCGAATAGTTCCGGTACGATCAATATCACACGCAATAATGTGCATAGTTTAAGTATTCCATCTACCAGTGGTACCATTGATGGTATCTATTCTACCGGTGCAGCGACCAAAAACATAATCAACAACTTTGTATCGAACCTTACATGTACCAACATGAACGTGGACAATGCAATCAAAGGGATTAATGTCTTAACCAGTGGTGTAAATAATATTTATAACAACACCATTTATCTAGGAAGTGGTGGATCTATCACGTCATCAGGTCTCACCTTTGGTGTGTCTGGTATCGTATGGACAGGATCTCCTACTCTAGATTTGCGCAACAATATCGTATTTGTAGATGCAGTACCAGCAGGTAACGGTAAAGTAGCAGCTCTACGTACGGTAGATGCAGGTACCAATGGTGTAGTGCCTACTCCGTATGCAGCTACATCAAACAATAACGTTTATCATGCACCTAATAATCCTAATTGCTTTTTATATGTTCAGTCTGCAATGAACTCTGCGATCAATAACAATGCGTATAATTTGACGATTGATCCTAGCTTTAATAGCTCTTGTGGATCTTTATTCAAAGCATTTGCTTCTCCTCGCGAGTCCGCAACGTTTACAGAAAGCAATTTAACAAATGCATTAAATCCTAATACATTTAACCCTTCCGGTATTTCGTATGCTAAATCTGGCGGACAAGCTTTAGTAGCCGTACCTCTAGATTATAACGGCACTGCACGTCCTACTCCTCCGGATATGGGCGCATTGCAATTTACAGGCACTGCTCTTGATGCAGTAGGCCCTTCTATATCGTTTACTGCCATCCCTTCACCATTGGGATATTGTACAGGTCTTCCTAGTATCAATGCTACAATCACTGACTTGAGTGGTGTAAATACAGCATCGGGTACACGTCCTCGTATCTATTACAAAAAATCAACTGATGCCAATACCTTTGCCGGTAATACATCGGGCGATAATGGTTGGAAATGGGTTGAGGCTTCGAATACATCATCACCATTTATCTTTAACATGAATGCGGCCTTGTTACAATCTGCACCAGTTGTAGGTGATATCATTCAGTATTTTATTGTGGCTCAGGATATGGCAGCTATACCTAATTTATCTTTGGTATCAGCAGCACTGACTTCTTGTCCTGCTTCTGTAAATCTGACTGCACTAAACTTCCCAACTCTTGCACTTCCTGCTATAAATCAAGTAGTATTGGCGGCTCCTGGAGCTCCAATGACATTGATTACCTCAGCAGACCCTACGACAGCATGTTTGAATGGTTCTGTTGTGCTTAGTGTTAGTGATACAGTACAAGGTCCTAATGGTTTGCCTGCTCCACTGGCATCTTATGGTGCTGCTGCATTTACTCAGTTGTCGGAAGACGAAATATTTGGGGTGACTATTAATGGTACAACCTTAAATAGCACGAGTGACTGTAATACCTTAGCTCCCGGTCCCGGTAGTGTGGCTCAAGGCTACGGTAATTATACCACAAGTCTTTTACCTAATCATACAGCAACACTCTCTGCAGGTACAACCTATACAGGGGTACTTACACTGGGTGATTGTAGTAGTATTAGTGGTACAAACTCGTCGGCCATTTTCATTGACTTAAATAGAAATGGAGTTTGGGATTTGCCGGCAGAAACAGTTTGGGGAGTAAATACTACAACATTTACACCCGGTGGTACTCCTAACAATTTCAGCTTTACCATTCCTGGTACTGCGGTAGCTGGTCAAACGATAATGCGTGTTAAAACAGATGAATCGTCATTTACCAATACCAATCCAAATGGAGGTAGCTGGGGTGAAACGGAAGATTATATGATCCGAATTGTAAATACATCAGGTCTTCCAAATTCTGCGTTCAACTGGACTGGCGGAACCTTCACCGGTAACCCAAGCAAATCAGTAACGGCTACTAATATCACATCAACTACTACGTACACAGTAACTGCCACCGATTTTGGTGGTTGTACGGCAACTTCTACTATAAGTGTACCGATGGCTGTACCTATAGCTATTAGTGGTGTATCAGGTAGCACCGGATATTGCGCTAATCTTGGTAGTACTGCACTGACTATCAATACCACCGGAGGTTCTACTCCTATCAAATCTATATGGACTGGTGGTCCTGTGGTGACGCCTAATAACACTACAGTGAATGCAGTAGGTAACCAAACAGGATTTACAGGACTATTTGCTCCGGCTAACTGGACTATAAACCATGTAAATGGTGGTAATGGAAGTGTAAATGCTGCCGGTGCGCCTGCCAATATTATACTTACAGGTCCTAATGGAACAGGCAGTAATTCATATACTTATTATCAACGAACATTTGCACAAGCTGGTACTATCTCATTCAACTGGAGTGTAGTACATAATGATCCTACTTATGATGGCTTCGGATATGCTATTAACGGTATCAATACCCAATTAACTGCAACTTCCGGATCTGGTTTTACTAGCGTTCCAATCAATGCAGGTGATGTATTCGCATTTTACGGCCATTCATTTGATGGATGTTGTGGCACATTCGATGCTACTATCACAAACTTTAGTGGCCCGGCATTGACTACAGTCCCTGCTATAATGGGTGCTACAGCATCTGTTAATCCTCCAGTAGGAAATACTACCTATACCGTAACGGTATATGATGCATGCGGTACTTCGGCTAGCACTACTGTCAATGTGAGTGTTGGCGATACGGTCAATATTACTTCTGTACCGGCTTCTGCTGCTATATGTGATCCTACAGGAAATGTAGTAATGACAGCCAATGCGGTAGCTGGTAGCTTTGTATGGTCGCCTGCAACTGGTCTTAGCAGCACGAATACCGCTACTACAACCGCTACACCGGCTACTACAACAACCTATACTGTAACATCTACCGCTAATGGTTGTGTATCTACTGCTACTCGTACGGTAATAGTTACTACTGGTGTAAGTGCCTCAATCACACAATCTCCTCTTGGTCCACTCTGTGGTGTGAATCCAACATTATCAGCAGTAGCCACCGGAGGTGGCTCAGCAGGCCCTCCGGCACCCGGTGCTCGCTATTATATCAGAGATGCTGACCCATGGGGTTCTGCAGCATTTAATACTGGTATGAATGCCGTATTTGGTGTAGGTAACTGGACCTCCATGACTTATGCCGCTGCAACACCGGCTACAATCTTTACACCAGCTACGCAGTTTGTATATTTAGAAGGTTCTGCTAATACAGAGGCAGGTCAAACTAGCTATCTGGCTGCTAACTTACCACTTATAGAATCATGGGTTAATGCCGGTGGTCGTTTGTTGATCAACAGAGGACCTAATACTGGTGTTAATACAAACTTTGGATTTGGAGGTGTAACAAACGTATACAATTCTCCTCAAGGAACTGTGAATGTTGATCCAATGCATCCAATAGTATCTGGTCCATTCACACCTGCTGGTGCTGGACCTTATACAGGTGGCAGCTATTCACACGCTCATATCACTGGTCCTGGTATCACACCTATTATCACAGGTGGTGGTGTCAATGTATTGGCAGAAAAACAATGGGGTGCTGGTTTGGTATTGTTTGGTGGCTATACAGCTCCTTCTTTCCATTCTCCTACTCCTAATGCTCAGAATTTATTCCAAAACTGGATAAATTATTGTGCTAATACAGCACTTGGTGTACCCTATACCTATTCATGGGCTCCAGGTGGTGCTAGTACTAGTTCTATCACAGCTAATACGAGTGGCACGTACACAGTAACTGTCGGTTCGCCTGTTGGTTGTCCTTCAGGTACTGCAACAATTTCGATCAATATCAGTGCACCTGTAGTGATTACGTCTTTGACGCAGACTCCTGCTGCTGCTTCATGTCCTGGTACTACATATACCTTGACAGCGGTAGCACCTGTTGCTACTGATTTCGTATGGAATCCGGGCAACTTGACCGGTGCTAGTGTACAAGTGACACCAATGGCACCAACTACATACACTGTGACTGCTACGGAAACAAACTCTGGTTGTAGCAGTACTTCTGTGGTAAGTATTAGTCCATTGGCAGCACCTACCTTTAGTGCAGCATCAGCTACACCCAATGAATTGTGTTCAGGTGATACAACATCATTGACAGCAGCAGCTACTTTGATAACCGGTGGAACAGGTCCCGGTAATTACAGTATCAACACAATACCACATAATCCAGTCACGCCTCCAGGTCCAGTAACTCCAGGTCCATCCGGTGATGATGTATTGAGTGGTGCCATTACATTACCATTTACATTCACTTATTATGGTAATCCGTATAATAATATTTACATTTCAACCAATGGTTTTGCTTCGTTTGATGCAGCAGCTGGCTCAGGTTGTTGTACGGGACAGGTATTACCTAATCCAACTTCACCAAACAACGTGATTGCGTTAGCTTGGGAAGACTTGAATACATCAGTAAGTGGAACAATCGACTACTTCACTGTAGGTACAGCACCCAATAGAAGATTTGTTATTCGATACAACAATGTGGGTTACCATGCAAGTGGTGGTACTGCCATTACTGGTCAAATCATATTGAACGAATCAGATCAATCAATAGAAGTGCATGGTACTAGCGGTGGCCCTAATGCTTCTAATAACACAACAGTAGGTATAGAAAATGCGGCTGGTACTCTTGCAACAACAGTAGCAGGACGTAATAGCACTTCTCCATGGTTGTTTAACAATGAAGCATGGAGATTCTCTCAACAAGTAATAACACCTATTTCTGACTATGCTTGGTCTCCTGCTATAGCCGGTGGTATTGCCAATCCATTATCGCAAACAACGAATGCGGGTGTGAGTGCAGCTACCGTGTATACTGTAACAGCTACTGGTGCTAACACATGTACAGCTACAAGTACTGTATCGGTTACATTGAAACCAAATATCACTGGTACAGCTTCTGCTACACCTGCAGCAGTATGTATAGGTGGTTCTACTTCGCTCAGTGGTAATGTGCCTGTAGTATGTGGTCCTAATGTAACAGGATTCACAGCATACTACGCTCCGGCTAACTGGACTGTAGTAAATCAAAACTCAAATGGTACGGCTAATTTGGCCGGTGCACCTGCAAGTATCACATTTACAACAGGAACTAATAATAGTTTTGCCGAAGGTAGAGATATATATAGCCGTGTGATAGGTTGTAGTGGTACAGTCTCATTCAACTGGAACTATACTTATGCTGATTTATCCTTCGATGATCGTCCTCGCTACCGTATAAACAGTGGTGCGGAACTTGATTTGCCAGGCTTTAATAGCTTATTGTTTAATACTCCGCAAAACGGTACAGCCTCTATCCCAGTAAATGCCGGTGATACGCTCCATCTGATTGCTTGGACATCCGACAATGTAATGCCTGCTGCAACAATCACTATCTCTAACTTTAGTGCTCCTGCAGAGCCTGTACAAGGAAACATCACATTCTGGGATGCTCCTACAGGTGGTAACTTAATTGGATCTTCTCCAGTATCAGTTACTCCTGCTTCGGTAGGTACTGCTACGTATTACGCTCAATACAATTCTACCTCTTCATTGGCTTGTACTAATCCGGTGAGAGATGCTGTAAATGTTACTGTGAATGCGCTTCCTCAAATATTTGCTAGTGCTACACCAGCCGCAATTTGCGTAGGTGGAAGTACTACACTATCCGGATTCTCTATTCCAACTATCGCTCCTGGTGATTTCTCTTGGATGCCAGGCTCACTAGTAGGTGGTACACAAACAGTATCTCCAGCTGCAACTACAGTGTATACTGTAACTGCAGCGGATGGAAATGGTTGTTCTAATACGGGTACTGTAGAAGTAGTGGTTAATCCATTACCTTCAGTTACAGCAAGTGCTACGCCTGCTACTATATGTAGTGGAAGTACATCTGTATTGAATGCTTCAGTACCTGGTATTTCTACTACCTATGATTTCACTGGTGGATTTATGGGTTGGACAACAGGAAATGAGCCAATTACACAATTCTCTAATGTTAGTATTGCATCTACATGGGCTGCACAAGCACATGGTAATGCTGCCAACTCGTTGGGTACACCAAATACTGGTGGTTTAGGGTCAGAACATAGCTGGATTTTGTCACCAGTTCATACATTTGGTTCATCTATCACATTGACATTTGACTCGTGGTCAAACAATGAAGGTGCTCCTTATGATGCTGAGTTTGTAGAATACTCTACTGATGGCGGTACTACATGGACTAATATAACAGGTTCATTGACTCCAACGGGTATTCAATCATTAGGTAATAATGCTACTTGGATTAATTACAGTGTGACAGTACCTGTAACACCTACTGCTAATGGACGCATTCGTTTCCGTTATGATACCGGTGATGCCTTTGGTGGTGGATCTGGAATTAATAATGGTTGGTATGTAGATAATGTAGTGATCTCAACAGTTCCTGCCGGCACAACTTTTGGTTGGTCTGGTCCTGCTACAATTGCTAATGTTTCTTCAGCTAACACGAATGTAACTCCGGGTACTACCGGTGCATTGACTTACACCGTACAAGTACAAGATGCTAATGGTTGTACGAATACAGCCACTACAGCTCTGACAGTTACTCCAAATCCAACAGGTAATACACTGGCTGATCCTATCTTGAGTACCTTGCCTCTCAACACTACAGGTAATAACTTATCTGCAAACTGTTGGACAAATACTATAGGTCAGTCTTCTCCTGATGTATTCTATCGCTTTGTAATGCCAAACTGTAATGATTCATTAGTAATCAGTACTTGTATCGGCAGTAGCTACGATACGTATATTCGTCTGTTGGATACTTTAGGTAACTTAATTGCGTTTAACGATGATGCTTGCGGAGCTCAATCCTTACTCAATGTAGGTGGATTAACTCCTGGTGCTACATATCATGTAGTAGTGGAAGGCTGGAGCACTAGTGAAGGTAACTATACTCTAGATGTTACTTCTCACCAAGGTAATGGACTAGTAGTAGTATCTGGTTCTATTTCACCAAACACAACTTGTATGAATACTGTAGCAGTAGCTACAGGTAGTAGCCCTACAGCGGTATCTTACACATGGAGTGGTGGAGTAGTAAATGGCGATGCCTTTGTAGTTCCAATGGGTCTGAATACGTACACTGTTACGGGTACAGATGCTAATGGTTGTTCTGCAACTGCTACAGCACAAGTTACTGGTACTCCTGCTAGTGGTGATTTATCACAATCTAGTGCCGGTAATACGACTTCAACAGTTGGTAACAGTTCCGGAAACCAAACACAACCTGATGGTTCTAGCTTGAATTACTACTCTGGTAGTTGTAATCTCATTGCTGGTATCGATGATGGTGCGGGTGGTAATGTACTTGGTGCTACTATAGCTCAAGTAAATGTAAACGCAACAGTACAAACACATAATGGTCAACCATATGTAAACCGTTGGTTCCAAATCACTCCTACCAGTAATGGTCCGGCTGTGGTGACGTTCTTCCTTACACAACATGATTTTGATACATACAATACTGTGGCTACATTGGGTGGCTGGCCTTTATTGCCAACCGGTCCATTGGATGCAACAGGTATCGCTAATCTCCGTGTAACTAAAGTAGATGATGCTGGATTTGGTAACAATCCTCTAGTATTGACACCAACATCTGTAACATGGGATGCTGTGAATAACTACTGGACTGTAGTATTGAGCACACCTAGCTTTAGCCAATTCTACTTCCACGGTCAAAACCCAGGCAATATTCCTCTTCCTGCTACTATCACCAAATTTGATGGTCGTAAAACTGAGAATAGTAATATGCTTGAGTGGACTACTGTAAGTGAACAAAACAACTCACACTTTGTATTGCAGTATGCTACAGATGGTATCAACTTCACTGATCTCGCAAGAGTAGATAGTAAAGCACCTAACGGTAATAGTGCACAAACGCTGAATTACAGCTTTGAACACACATCGCCTGCTATGGGTCACAACTACTATCGTTTGTTGCAAGTAGATATCGATGCGAAGAGCACATTGAATGCTAAAGTAGTAGACCTTATCTGGGGTACAAATGGTAGCACAGTATCTGTGTATCCAAACCCAACGAAAGGTATGCTTAATATCGACTTGTACACATCTCGTGCTCAAAACACTACCGTGAAGGTATTGGATATGAGTGGTAGAGTAGTGAAACAAATACAAGCTCGTAGCGAAGCCGGAGTCAATAAATTGACTATCGATCTTAGCGAAGTAGCAAACGGTGTCTATAGTATACAAGTATTCGAAAACGATGTGATGACCCACGTGGATCGCATCCGTAAGAATGACTAGTACAAAGTAGCCGAAAAGCTTACTTATAGCAAACAGAATCGCCCGACATTGTCGGGCGATTCTGTTTTATAGCTCCGATATTGTTGAAATTGGGTATACAATAAAAGTTCAACCCATATTTTGCCTAAGAATATCTATAATAAGGCATAATGTCAGTGAAATCATATGTTTCAGTCGCAGAATTTTCATTCACTGTATGGGTGAATAGGCTTCATTTCCAAAAGCGTTGTTTTCACTGGCACTTTGTTTTACACTTCGATTTTCTAAGGCATAATATGGGTTGAATACTATTTACGAAGAATTGCAATAGGTATGAGTCGTGGAATAGCTGAATGGAGTGGCTGTCGATGAGATTTAGCCCCGATTGTAGCCTACCGTGTACCCACATCTAAAGCGATTTTCCACCCACTGTAAATTTCGTAA
>DAIUCL010000065.1:0-14217 GCA_036846185.1 Chitinophagaceae bacterium | reverse complement strand
AAATAACATACAAAAAATACCAAAATAAAAAAAAATAACTACCTTTGCAGCCCTGTCAAAAATTGTGGGAATGAAGCATAGTCGGGAATTTAATATCGCCTTTGTGGGCCTTAAACCCGGAAACCATGAGTTTCATTACACAGTAGATGACAAATTCTTTGAAAGATACGGAACACAAGAGTTTCACAATGCTGAAGTAGACATAAACCTCAATCTGGATAAAAAAACCGGATTGTTCTTGCTTCACTTCGACATAAGCGGCCAGGTCACTATTCCCTGCGACAGATGCGGAGATCCCTTCTCTCTCAAGCTCTGGGATGAATTTGACCTCGTTGTGAAAATCATAGACGACGAATTAGTAAGCCTCAAATCGGATGAAGATGCAGAGGTAGCCTATATCGGTCGTTCAGAAAGTCTACTCGATGTAGCAGACTGGATCTATGAATTTGTAAGACTCAGCGTACCTATGCAGCACATCCACCCCGACGATGAACAAGGGAAAAGTACCTGCAACCAAGACGCACTCCGCTATCTCGAAAACAAAACCGAAGAGCAAACCAACAATCCCTTGTGGAATGCCCTTCATAGAAATAAAAACAATTAAAAAGAACTTTTTATAAAAACTAAGCACTATGCCTAATCCAAAAAGAAGACACTCGCAGCAAAGAAGTGCCAAACGTCGTACTCACTACAAGGCCACCATCGATACCTTGAGTACAGACAAAACTACAGGCGAAATCCACATGCGTCACCGTGCACATTGGGTCGAAAACAAAATGTACTACCGCGGAAGAGTCGTCATGGAAAAACCAGTAAAAGAAGCAGCCGAATCAACAGAAGGCGAATCTGAAGCATAAAAACATTATATTTGCCTCATGCGAATAGCCATTGATATGATGGGAGGTGATTATGCACCCGAGCAAGCTTGCTTAGGTGTTTTATCATTTCTATCCCGCTATACAGATTCTCAAATAATATGTATCGGTAAGCAAGACGCTATCAAGCAAGGCTTGGGCGATGCCGCATCCCAAGTCACTATCATACACACCGACGAAGAAATCACAATGCACGACCATCCGGTCAAAGCACTTCGTGAAAAACCCAACTCTTCTCTGGCATTGGGATTCGGTATGCTAGCTCAAGGCAAAGTAGATGCTTTTGCCAGTGCTGGCAACACCGGTGTGATGCTTGTAGGAGCAGCCCATATTATCAAACTATCACCCGGCGTACTTCGTCCTACCATACCTACACCCGTGCCGCAAATAGACGGTAGTTATAATATACTTCTCGATGTAGGTATCAATGCCGACTGTAAACCAGAAAATCTCAACCAGTTCGCTGTACTAGGTAGCATATATGCCAAAGAAATATTTGGCAAACAAGATCCAAGTGTGGCTTTGCTCAACATCGGAGAGGAAGAATCCAAAGGGAACTTGTTGGCGCAAACAGCACATGTTATGATGAAAGAAAATGATCAAATACGATTCGTTGGCAACATAGAAGGGCGCGACCTGCTAGAAAACAAAGCCGACGTCGTTGTTACAGATGGCTTTACAGGAAATATTATACTTAAATTTGCCGAATCACTTTACGATACCATCGTTATCAAACGGAAAATCAACGATGAGTTTCTCGACAGATTTAATCACAAACTCTATGCAGGAGTTCCCGTATTAGGAGTCGAAAAACCCCTTGTAGTAGGTCATGGTGTATCAGACGCCCAGTCTTTTAGCGGGATGCTCGACCTTGCCCGCAAAATGATCGTAAGCGATCTCTGTGGCAAAATTCGCGAAACAATATCCTAGTTATCCTACACCATATTTTAATCAAGAGAAAACAGCTAAAATATATGTAGCTTAACACCTTAATAGTGTATTAACACCTTCGGAGCGTAATGCCTTCGCATACCGATTTGTACCTTTGCGACAACTTAATATATCATATGTCATTACAGGTAGGAATCGTGGGGTTGCCCAATGTAGGAAAATCAACCCTTTTCAATGCAGTAAGTAACAACGCCAAAGCACAAGCATCCAATTACAGATTTTGTACAATCGACCCCAATGTAGGGCAAGTCGATGTACCAGATACCCGACTCGATAAATTAGCTGAGCTAGTCGTACCCAACAGAGTAGTCCCCACGACGATAGAATTTGTCGATATAGCCGGACTTGTAAAAGGAGCTAGCAAAGGTGAAGGATTAGGAAATAAATTTTTAGCCAATATACGCGAAGTGGACGCCATAGTACATGTTATTCGCTGCTTCGAAGATGAAAATATTTTGAGAGAAGAAGGGGCTATTAATCCGGTAAGCGATAAAGAAATCATCGATACAGAATTGCAATTAAAAGATCTGGAAAGTGTAGAGAAAAAAATACAACGCTGCGAAAAAATGGCCAAGAATGATACCAAAGCCAAAACAGATTTGGAAGTACTTCTTCGATGCAAAACCTGTTTGGAGTCGGGCAAAAATATTCGCAGTTTGTCATTCAGCAAAGAAGAAAGAGAATCAATCTATGACTTGTTTTTATTGACGGAAAAACCCGTACTCTATGTAGCCAATGTAGATGAAGGGGCTATACACACCGGCAATAAATATTCCGATGCATTGAAGCAGATCGCTCATGCTGAAAATAGCGAAGTGATAGTAATGAACAATACGATCGAAGCGCAGATATCAGAGATGGACAATGAAGAGGATAAAGTCATGTTTTTGAGCGAATATGGCTTGACAGAGCCGGCACTCAATCGTTTGATACGCTCGGCATATCAATTACTTAATTTGATTACTTACTTTACGGCAGGTGTGCAAGAAGTCAGAGCATGGACCATTTTGGAAGGATGGAAAGCCCCACAAGCAGCAAGTGTTATTCATACCGATTTTGAAAAAGGATTTATCAAGGCGGAAGTGATTGCCTATGATGATTTTGTACATTTAGGATCTGAAAATGCCTGTAGAGAAGCCGGGAAATTGCGTATTGAAGGTAAGGAATACTTAGTAAAAGATGGCGATATTATGCATTTTAGATTCAATGTTTAGGAATTTCCAAATAAGATGTTATATTTACAGCATAAAGAAACAAAAAGCACAAAATTCAGAGTATGAAAAAAGTATTTTTTAGTATGGCATTATCAGCAATATCTGCTGTAGCTATGGCACAGGTGAGCACAGAAGTAGGTCTAAACCTAGGTAGCTCCAACTATTTAGGAGACTTGCAAGTGAAAGATTACACCTATCGCCAGTCGCATTTGAGCACAGGAGTGTGGGGGCGTTACAACGCTACTTCTATGTTGTCGTTCAGAGCATTCTTTGGATATGGTCGACTTTCGGGTGCAGACTATAACAGCAATGTTCAAAATTTGATTAATCGTAACCTAAGCTTTCGTTCTTATGTAGCAGAGTTGGGTATACAAGCAGAAGTATCTGCCTTGCCTTTTAATAAATATGATCCTAACCGTAATAAAGATAAGCGTTATTTTAATTATACTCCATACTTCTTTGGTGGAATCAATGTATTTGGATTTAATCCCAAAACATTCTACAAAAATCAGTGGATAGAACTGCGTGATTTGCATACTGAAGGACAGAATTCTACTTTCAATACAAATGCTCCTTACAGACTTACTCAAGTGGCTATTCCTTTTGGTATGGGTTTTAAATACCAAGCCAGCAAACATATATTGGTTGCTGTAGAGTTAGGTTTCCGCAAAACATTTACTGATTACATCGATGATGTAAGTGGTTACTATCCTAATATGACTAAATTGGCTACTGAAAAAGGTACTCTTACTGCAGAACTTACCTATAGAGGTGATGAGCTAGCCGGTATGGAAAATACAGCTCCAATTCAAGGTACTTACAGAGGGAATCCTGATAATTTGGACTGGTATGTGATGAATTCAGTTTCTGTTTCTTACAAATTTTATCACGGAAAGAAAAAATAATTTTTCTGTATTTGAAGTATATCATGATGGCGGCCTTCGGCCGCCATCATCTTTTTGGCGTATGGTGAGTTTTCTTCTCTCTGAGGGCTGCTTGTGAGGAATGGGTATAGGAACTACCCTCCATTTCTTGGGGCTACAATAATACTTTGATATGGAATGATAAGTAGATTCGCTTGAATGGCTTAATAGAAGAGATGTCGATGAACTTTAGCCGAGATAGCAGCGGTATCCTCCCTATTGAGCGTGGCTCATGTGGGAGGGCAATAGGGAGATACAAGTGGATAGCTCGAAGTGGTCGATGTGAGCATGTAGATGAGCTCCTAATTACTATTAGTATAGGTAATTGGGTCAAATATATTGTTCGAGTATTTATCTTCGGATAGCTTAGTGGGGATCGGTGCTTCTATAATATCAATTGCACATCATCATTATATACTTTGTGAGATCGCTGGCACAGATTTTTTGCTATACATTTGTGCGGATGAATATGCTTGCCAGCCACAAACCTTTTTTGATAGCCGGACCCTGTGGGGCAGAGTCTGAGGAACAGATGATACAGATAGCAGAGGCGCTGAGGGATACCTCTATTCAGATGATACGAGCGGGTATTTGGAAGCCTCGTTCCAGACCAGGTTTTTTTGAAGGGCATGGGGCTGTGGCCTTGTCGTGGATGCAGAAAGTGAAAGATGTGAGTGGAAAGCTGGTATGTGTAGAGGTTGCTAATGCAAAGCAAGTGGAAAAGGCGTTGGATTATGGTATGGATGCTTTGTGGATAGGTGCTCGAACTACGGTGAATCCATTTGTGGTACAAGAGATTTGTAGTGCATTGAGTGGGGTGGATATCCCTATCATGGTTAAAAATCCTATTAATCCGGATGTTGAATTGTGGGCAGGTGCGATAGAGCGTTTTATGCTAAGTGGTCACAAGGATCTGGCGGCAATACATCGTGGTTTTTCGTCTTATGACCCCTCTTCTGTGTACAGAAATAAACCTATATGGGCTTTACCAATTGAATTGAAACGCCGGTTTGTTAATTTACCTGTATTTTGCGACCCTAGTCATATCGCAGGCAAGAGAGCTCTTGTGGCAGAAGTCGCTCAGAGAGCGATGGACTTGGATTTTGATGGGCTTATGATCGAGACGCACCCTGATCCGGAGAGTGCTATGAGCGATGTGGCTCAGCAACTTACTCCAAGAGCATTGGTAGATATGTTGTCGAATATTTATTTTCGAAGTAAGGTGGATAACTCGTTAACAGTAATAGAAAATATACGTCAGGTATTGGACACAATGGATGCAGAGATAGTGAGCATATTGTCTAAGAGAATGGAGAAAGTGACAGAGCTGGCATCGATCAAAGAGAAGTATAATATGCCGATCTTTCAGCAAGAAAGATGGCGTGAGATCGTCGAAAGTCGAACTAGGTGGGGGGCTGCACAGGGACTCGATGAGGTATTCATTCTTAAATTGTTTGAATTGATTCATGATAAGTCCATTAAAACTCAATTGGATACTTTGCAAAACAAAAGTAGAACTAAAACTTCTGAGTAAGGGTATGGCTTAGCGGATTAATCTTTGTATATTTGGCACAGCTATGGCATTAGAACATCATTCGAACCATGAACTTCGATTTAGGCAACAAGTAGAGAATGCAAATGAGTTTGTCATCCCTTTTATACAACAAACATTGACAGTGATTGATGGTATTAGAGTACTTGAAATAGGCTGTGGAGAGGGAGGGGTATTAAAGCCTTTTTATGATAGGGCTTGTGAGTGTGTGGGAGTCGATCTGGATCAGCTTCGCATCGATCTGGCGAAGGATTTTCTGAAAGAAGAAATACAGAAAGGGGGGATGAAAATTTTATTTAAAAATGTCTTTGATGAAGATTTTCAGACAGAGTATGAGCATTATTTCGATCTCATTATATTAAAAGATGTCATAGAGCATATTCACGGTCAGGAGACTTTCATACCCTTTATGAAGAAATTATTAAAGCCTAATGGTCAGATTTTCTTTGGTTTCCCGCCCTGGTATATGCCTTTTGGAGGACATCAGCAAATAGCACATAAAAAATGGACTTCCATCATGCCTTACTATCATTTACTACCGATGGGGCTGTATACCTGGATATTGCGAACTGCCGGTGAGAGTCAACACACTGTAGATTCGTTGATAGATGTTAAGCAGACTGGTATATCGATTGAGCGATTTGAGCGAATATGTTTGAGTGCAGGATATGCGATCGTGAACAAGCAGTGGTTTTTGTTTAATCCTATTTATAAATACAAATTCGGTTTGAAACCTCGTAAGCAGTTTGCGTTTTTAGGCTTCATTCCATTTTTTCGTAATTTTTTTACTACTTGCGCCTATTATACGATTCAAAAACTTTAACATGCTCTACACGAACTATTTTTTTTCTTAGCACACTCTTTACAAGTCATTATTAATCTTTGCAAGTAGTTTATCGTCAAAAAATCTAAATATATCAATGAAACATACTACGCTTCTTTTTCTACTTACTTTTATCTTCAATTCTACTTTTGCTCAAAATGATCCTAAGGCTAAGGAAATATTAGATAAAGTATCTGCTCAAGTGAAAACATTAAAATCGTTGAGAGCTGGTTTTAGTATTACAATTGCCGGGGCAAAAGGTGCAAAGCCTCAAACCAAGTCAGGCAATGTGTTTATGAAAGGCGATAAATATTATGTGAGTTTATCCGGTCAGGAAATTTATTGTGACGCGAAAACCATTTGGACGTTTATGAAAGAGAGTAATGAAGTGCAAATAAGTGCTTTTGATCCAAGCGAAAATTCGTTTACGCCTTCTAAACTTTTTACAAATTTTTACGACAAAGAATACACGTACAAATACATAGGTGAAAAGAGCCAAGCGGGTAAGAAAGTGGATGTAATACTTCTGACCCCAACTAACAAAAGCAAACAATTCAGTAAAGTAGAATTGATGATTGATAAGGCGAAGAACATAGTAGCCGGTGGAAAAATGTATGAAAAGAGTGGGAATACCTTTACCTATACCGTAAGCAGTTATAGTCCCAACGTCACACTTGCCGATAATATTTTTGTGTTTGATAGTAAAAAGTATCCTAAAGTAGATATCATAGACCTGAGATAAATTTGGTGTTTGTTCTTTTTCTGAAATAGTTTTTTGTAATATTTTTTCATACTTTTAGTTCTTTTTGCTCGTTATAACGAAAACACCTACAAATATGACACGAAAAATAATTATTACTTTAGTATATTTTTTGTTGTTGTGCACTTCTTTGAGTGCGAAGAAGGGAACCTTTTTAGTTCTTTTTGAAACGGGTTTTAGCTCAAGCGGATTGAAGGGTAATGGGAAAAAGCATTTTGAAACTACCGGTGGATTTGCGAGTCTTACTCAAAATTTTTCACATGAGTTATTGCCTATGGTGGGGCTTAAGTCTGAGTATATGTTGGGTAATCAACTATCCGTATTTTCCGGAATTCAATATTACAGACATGGCCATCAATATAGGGAGCAGGTAGTAGCTGAGGATAAATTAAATGGGGGCTATTATAGGACTGATTATTTGCAGAAGGTATTGATCAGTAATTTAGCATTACCGATCGGTGTGGCATGGAAAACGAATTGGGAGAAAATAAATTTTCAATTGGGTATGGGCACTCGGGTGGCTTATGCTTTGCGTGCACGATATATGGATTTTTATTCGTTGGAGCATGATATTCCAAGTCGAAGTGTGCCATTACGACGTAGAGAGTGGTCTATACTGGGTCAAGGGTCATATTATAATCCTTTGGCGATGCAAGGGATGTGCTTTTTGAGGGTAATGCCATCGCAAAAAATTTCTCTTACTTTGGCCGCACATTGGGGTAGGTATGTGCAAAGTGCCCCCAATGAAATTTCATTTCGTAATAATGATTTTTCTCTTTTGATATCATATCGTTTGGCGAAATACACAAGAGAACGTATTGTTCGTAGAAAGTAAGTTGTTGTAATTTCCGAAACGGGTGATTTCGTAGATGGAGTATGATTTTTGATGAATATTATATTCGAAATTGACATCTCTGATAGTGAGAGTGATGAAAAGCGGATAAGGCGATGAGCTCTAGCCCTGATGGGAGCGGTATTCTCTGTAGCTTTGCGGAAGAGAATAGTAGCGGACAGCAGGACATAGATGCACAAGGAATCTGTAGATGAGCTCCAACTAAAAAATATATTAATGCGGTTTTATTTGAGTTCTATGGCGGTTTCTTTGTTGGACTGAATTCTGAACTCGATGGTTTTTTTGCCTGCTTGTGGCATTTTGGGGTCTACAGGTATGATGGCCTTGTAGATGCCTGGTTGTATATTGAAACGTTGGGCTGCGGAGTTGCCGGTAATGGCTACTGTTTTGAATGTTGCAAAATCGTCGCCTAGTGGACATTGAAGATCGATACTACCGTAGGGGCTAGTGTTGGTAAATTGTAAGTATCCTGGTTCTTGTAATTGGATTTCGTACACAAGGCCAAAGCTGAGATCTATACTGTATTTGCTAGTAGGTAAGGTGGTGATTTCGACGTAGTAGGTGCCGGGTTCGTATTGGCGTTTGTCGGCGCATCGTTGGAGTACGGTTTCGCCTACTGCAAATCGTCGGTTGACGACTGCATTGTATTCAACAGGTCGATTGCGATTGCCCATGTAGTAAAAATGAAGGGTAGCATCTGCTACGTTGATATACACTTTATTGAGTTTGTTTTCTTCTATTACTACATTTTTGGCATAGAGGTCCTGAAAGCCTGTCACGACGAGGTCGAAGGTGCCATGAGGCACATCTTGTGGCACAGGATTACCTCCACTAGTATTTCGTTTGAAGGAGGAGAGCACTTTGCCACTTGGTTTTTCTTTGAGTTGGATTTCTGGTTTGGCATTGGGGTAGGTTTTCCCGTTGGTTCCTTTGAAAAATACTTGTACTTGTGTTTTGGATGCATTTTCTGTTTCTACCGTAAATACGAGGTCATCGGCTGTTTTGGGTTCTTCAGGTTTTCGCACTATGGTGTCTCTTTTCGCAGGTGGTGCATCCATAGGGATATTCACTCGAACTGTTTTGTAGGGTGAAGGCAGTGTTTTATTTGGTAGGCGGAAGGCATAGGATATGCGACCGGGGTATCGTATACTTTTAAGATTAGTGAGGCTTTCTTTTTTTAGGGCTGATGGCTCTGGGTCAAATTGGATTTTGACAATTGCTTTTGTAGCGTTTTTTAGTTTAGCGGGGTCTAATTTGGGACGTCCGGTTTTGTATACGTAGTTGTGATTTTGTAGTCGGGGAAGGAGGTGATTAATACGTTTTACTTCCGGGTCAAATTCTAATCTTACTTTTTGTTTTGCATTTGAAAGAGTACGAGCAGTGAGTGCAGGTTTAGGTTTTGATAATTTGGGTATAGAGCTATTGCGCAATCGGGGCATTACGGATGTAGTGCGAGCAATGGGTGGTGGTGGTAGTTCAAGGCCATCTAGTTTTATCACTACTTGTTTTTCGGTGTAGGAATACACGGTGGCATTGGGGAATCCGGCAAATGGTGGTTTGCGGTATGCAAATCGGATATTTTTCATGCGGGGTATGATATCCGTTTGGCGGCGAATGGCTGGCGAAGAGGTTGGAGTTGATTCCATATTGCCAAGTTGTATCTGGATGGTTTGAGATTTGTTGGCAATGATATATGAAGGGGTAATAAGAATTCTGTTTTTGACAATTGTTTGATTACGTTGTAGTCGTAATATCGGAAATACGGTAAGTTTTCGTTGATTTGGTTTGGAAGGTGTTATGTTATCTTTTTTGGGGGTGATTGGGTTGTCTTTAATTTTGGGAGTATTGGATAGGGTGGTGGTGAGTTGGTATTGCTTGGGTTTATTGAGCAAAGTTCGATTGGCATCTACGATGAGTGATACGGCTTTGTCGATATCACGGGCAGTGGATACATCTATAAAATTTCCCATACAGTCATAGTAGTCTTTCAATTGTTCGTTTTGGTCGAGACCAATGACATAAGGTGTAACTTTAATTTTTTGTTTAATAAAATTGTTGAAGGTTTCACACACATTTCCATCACAGCTTTCGCCACCATCGGTGATGAAGATAAGGCTGTAGTCATACTGTTGTGAGTTGTTGAGTTCATTTTCAGCTGCCTGGCGCAAGCTGTAAGCAATAGGAGAGTAACCTATAGGTTGAAGATAGCTCATTCTAGACTTGATTTGCAGCACATTTTGCATATTAAACGGGACTTCAAGTCTGGTATCGAAGCAGTTTTTATCTTGCGAGGGGTATTGAGTACCATAAGCTCTCACGGCAAATTCTACTTCATTATTGATACTGTAAATACTATCTACGATTTGGAGGAGTATGGAAGATGCTACTTGATAGCGTGTGAGATCTTTGTTCCAGTTGTAGGTCATACTGGAGGAGGCATCGATCAAAAATAGAATTCTTGTCTTCTTAGTGGGGGCTTGCGCTACACCAAGAAGGCTCGCAAGAATCAAGCAAGCACTCCATAGCAATGCTAATGATATAGATCGAATTCGATACATGGACTAATAATCTCCCAGCGTTTCGGGCAATTGGGCAAGTGCTTCTGCCAGTTGGGCATCGCTGGGTGCTATGCCATGCCACTCATGTGTACCTTCCATAAAGTTGATTCCTTTGCCCATGATTGTTGTCATCAGAATACAAATAGGTTTTCCTTTTCCGGTCAATTGTTTGGCTTGGCTTATAGTAGCCTCAATATCGTCAAAATTGTGACCATCCATCTCGAGAACTTCCCAGCCAAAAGCTGTCCATTTTGCTTTAAGATCGCCGAGATTCATCACTTGGGTAGTAGAGCCATCTATCTGCTGGCCATTATAATCGACGGTGGCAATGAGATTGTCAATTTTATGATGCGCCGCAAATAATATCGCTTCCCAATTTTGACCTTCTTGCAATTCGCCATCACCATGGAGTGAAAATACCAATGAATGGTCATTATTGAGTTTTTTGGACAAAGCGGCTCCTGCAGCTACACTGAGCCCTTGCCCTAGTGAGCCACTCGCAATACGGATGCCCGGAAGATGCTCGTGAGTGGCAGGATGTCCTTGTAAGCGTGTATTGAGTTTGCGAAAGGTCGCTAATTCTGACACCGGAAAATAACCACTACGTGCCAGAACACTGTAGTAAACGGGTGTGATGTGTCCATTCGACAAAAAGAAAATATCTTCACCTACCGCATCCTTATTGAATGCTGGATTATGATTCATGTGTTTGAAAAATAGGGAGACCAAAAAGTCGGTACAGCCCAATGAACCTCCCGGATGACCACTTTGTACCGCATGTACCATACGTACAATGTCTCTTCTTACTTGACTTGCTATATCAGCTAAAGTATGCATATGATTTGTTGTTGTTTTCTAGAGTTCCCAAAGGTACTATTTGCGAATGACTTTACTCGATAATTTGCCTCAATGGGTACAGAATGTCAATAAATTGTGGGCAGCCTTTCATATATTGTTCTCTGTTTGTAACAGTGATTGAAGAAACAAGCTCAGTACTTGCTTTCACTCCACTTTTGCTGTATTTTGCACCTCACAAAAACGAAGTATGAAAAAAAATAGTTTGCTTTCCCTTTTAGGTATTTTCCTGTGCACGATGTTGCAAGCTCAGAGAACCCTCACTCCCGAGCTGATGTGGACACTGGGAAGAGTATCTTTTGTAGAGCTCACTCCCGACAAAACACAAGTCGTATACGCTGTGAGTAAAACCGAAATAGCAGAAAATAAAAACAAAACATCCTACTTTATAAAACCGCTTGCCGGTGGTCAAGCTAAAGAATATAGCTACATCAACTCACAAAAACTACCTAAAATAAATGGCGCAGAGCATATCAAACTCTCGCCCGATGGCAAAAAAGCAGTCTACAACAAGCAAGTACTCATTACACCTATGCTCGGTACTGACCTATACCCCCAATGGTCTAAAGCGAATGTGTATGTATACAATGATCTCAATCAGCGCCACTGGGATAGCTGGGAAGATGGATACTACTCTCATGTATTTGTTGCCGATGTGGTCGGTGATGTCGTCATCAACGAAAAGGATATTATGGCAGGCGAACCGCACGATTGCCCTTCCAACCCTCACGGAAGTGCCGATGAGTTTCAATTCTCACCCGATGGGCAACACATACTCTATGTCACCAAAAAGAAGTCTGGTAAGGCTTATGCGCTTAGTACCAACACTGATTTGTATCTCTATTCTATTAGCAATGGGACTACCAGTAATCTCACACAGGGTATGATGGGATATGACACCCATCCCGTATACAATCCGGATGGTACTACATTGGCTTGGCTCAGCATGGCACGAGATGGCTTCGAAAGCGACAAAAATGACATCATCATCATGGACAGAGTATCCGGTACGAAGCTCAATCTCACTAAAAATTGGGATGAAACCGTAGGTTCTTTTGTATGGAGCAATGATGGCCGAAAAATATATTTCGTAGCACCCACACATGGTACCGAACAATTGTTCGAAATCAATATCCAAGATATAGTGAATGGTGCTACACCACACATAAAACAGCTCACAGAGGGTGCTTTTGATATTACAGGAATCTGTGCAGAGACTGATCAGCAACTCCTGCTCACCCGCACCGATATCAACCACGCCACGGAGCTATACACCTATTCGCTTGGCGATGCTAAGCTTCAGCAGTTCACTTTTGTCAACGAAGCTTTCTATCAGTCGCTCGACATGCCTACTGTAGAACCTCGCTACACTACCCTCGACGATGGCGAAAAAGTATTCAGCTGGGTCATCTATCCTCCTCGCTTCGACCCTTCCAAAAAATACCCCCTCTTGCTTTATTGCCAAGGTGGACCACAAGGTGCTTTGTCTCAGTTTTATTCCTTTCGATGGAATTTTCAACTAATGGCTAGTCAGGGTTACATCGTCATCGCACCCAATCGTACCGGTATGCCCGGCTGGGGTGCAGCCTGGAACGAAGCCATCAGCAAGGACTGGGGTGGTGCTCCCATGCGCGACTACATAGCCGTAGTGGACGATATTTCAGAGGAGCCCTATATCGATCCGCAGCGACGTGGGGCGGTAGGTGCAAGCTATGGTGGCTACTCGGTATTCATGCTCGCCGGCATACACGAAGGGCGTTTCAAATCCTTCATATCTCATTGCGGTCTATTCGACCTCAAGAGTTGGTATGGTACTACCGAAGAACTCTTTTTTGCCAATTGGGATATTGGTGGTCCTTATTGGGAAAAAGACAACAAAGCGGCCCAGCGAAGCTACCGAGATTTCAGTCCTAGCAAATACATCGATCAGTGGAATACCCCCATCATGATTATACAAGGAGGCAAAGACTACCGCGTGCCTATAGAGCAGGGTATGCAAGCTTTTCAAGTAGCTCAGCTCAAAGGTATCAAGAGTCGTATGCTCTACTTTCCTGAAGAAAACCACTGGGTGCTCAAGCCACAAAATGCCCTTATATGGCAAAACGAATTTTTCAAATGGCTTAAAGAAACTTTGTAATTGTAGATTATTTTGGGGCATGCACGGCTGTCCGTTGCAAGTCCTCGCCCCTCAGCCGGTGCCGCATAGGCATGGAGGTGGCTACGTGCCTTCGCCCCTCCATCCCTTGCGGCACTGGGCTTCGTGTCTGTGGGCTTTTCACTGCCATCCGGCTGCCGGTGCTATCATGTATACTTATTCGTCCAGAAAACTCAGGCCTTTGCATACAACAGAAATTACTTCTACATCCAATTGCTTGCCAGAAATCAATGGATTATTCTCCCGGATTATGCCGGCTTGATTGGAAATAATCCTTCCTTGAATGGAATAATCCTTCCTTGAATGGAAATAATCCTTCAATGTACGATAATCAATACTATTTTTTCAACCTACTACCTTTAGGATACCTTTTCCATCTGCACACGTACTCATTACAGCTGCACCATGTATCGGACGATGACGAATAGCCGTGATAGGAGCAGATACCCGCCGTAGTGTATTTTAGTCGCAGACTAGCAAGTATAAAGGGCGGGTAGTCGCGGATAGCACGACGATAGCCGAAAGAAGGAACTAAGATGAGCTCCAAAAAAAGAATCATCTCCAGTATTGTAGATTCATGTTACAAAAGGGAAATAAAAAAAGGGTTACTCGTATGTAACCCTTTGTACTGTTTGCTCTCCCTGCTGGACTTGAACCAGCGACCCTCTGATTAACAGTCAGATGCTCTAACCAACTGA
>DAIUCL010000064.1:0-14323 GCA_036846185.1 Chitinophagaceae bacterium | reverse complement strand
ATTTTGTACAGTTGATATCTTTCATCATTTTTGTGGCCTCTTCGAGGCTATATTGACGAGCTGCATCTACTTTCGACGCCGCTAGTTTTCTTTTTTTAGTTTGTTTCATATCTGTTTACCGTTTTGAGATTAGAAAATTAGTTTTCCCAGGGAGCTTTGCCATCAACCGTGATACCCATGCTACGAGCAGTGCCAGCCACCATCGACATCGCACTTTCCAGTGTGAAGCAGTTGAGATCGGGCATTTTGTCTTTAGCGATTTCCTCGATTTGTCCCCATGTTACTTTACCTACTTTATTACGGTTAGGTTCTTTGGAGCCGTTTTTGATATTGGCGGCTTCCATAAGTTGCACCGGAGCAGGAGGGGTTTTGATGATAAACTCAAAACTTTTGTCTGCATAAACAGTGATTAATACCGGTAATACTTTACCCGGTTTGTCCTGAGTGCGAGCATTGAACTGCTTGCAAAATTCCATGATGTTAACACCTTTGGAACCAAGTGCAGGACCGATAGGGGGGGCTGGATTAGCCTGACCGCCTTTACATTGGAGCTTTACATAGCCCGTGATTTCTTTAGCCATTTCTAAATTTTTTTTGGTTCAAACGTAGCAACAAGCGTGTCGCTACTCCCAATTCCTTCAAAATCGTATTGAAAAGAACTGAAAAGGAGCGCAAAGGTAAGTGTTTTTTTTATTTTTTACAATTATTTTTCGTGTAAGTAAAGTGCAATCACATTTTGTTGAATTTCTTTTGGTGTATTTTTCTTTTTTACTACTTATGAAGGGGGCATGCAGCCAATAGCTGATCTATTTGCTGTATATGGCGTATTTCATGATTGATAACAAAGGCAAGGGTGTCACCAAGCCTCAGTCGAAGCAAACTCGATAGGGTAGTGGGGATTTTGACTTTCTGGAGATTTACTCCGTAAGCAAGTTTGACAATCGATAATAGACGATTTTGTTGTAGTAAAAATTCGTTGACGACATCCGGGGATATGGATTCGCTGATGGGGTTTTTGCTTTTAAATGTTTTCATTTTGTTGAGCTCCTTTGCCGGTAGCATGCTCTGAGCAAAGTATTGACCCAGTCGTCCGCTATGGTATACTTCTTCAAAGTGCGTATTAGATTTTTGTATTGCATTTTCTAGTTGGGGTATGTAATACTTGCCATATCGATTCATGTGTTCGACACATTCGAGCGTATTCCAGCTATCGGGCTTCGCTCTCCATTGCAGCGTCTTTATATCGAGTGTGCACAGAGGGGCAGCTTGCTTGATGATTTGTAATAGGTCTTTTTCACGCTGCTGTAAAAAAATGATTGAGTTCATAGCTATTTTTCACAAAGGTGTATCGCTTTTTGGTCAATTATCTTGATTGAAGTCAATACTTTCAAGGTAAGATACACCGAGCTCCTAAGTGCAGCTCATCTTCTGGATTTAATTCTTGAGAGCGTTTCCGGGCTCATCCTCAGATAATTCGCAATATATCTCATCGGTATTTCTTGCATCAACTGAGGGCTACGTTGTAGCACACGAAGGTATCGCTCCCGCGGCGATGAGCACAATAGGTCTATTTCTCTTTCCATTTGTTGCACCACTAGGCTTTCTAATATCGCTATCCATGTTTGGATGTTTTCGCCTCTGGACAGATAGGTGTCAAAAGAGCTTTTGGTAATAATGCGAAGTTCTGTTTTTTTTATAGCCTGAATATAAAAAGAAGAAGGCGTACCCAGTAGAAATGAATCGAGAGATACCACCAAGTTGTCTTTGTAGCCAAATCGTATGATTTGTTCTTCGTCATCATTCACTACAAATATTCTGAGGCTACCATTTACAACGTAATAAATGTTGGTATTCACATCTCCTTCTCTTTGCAAAAAATCATTTCGCTGCAATGTGATTGATTTGTCCCATAAGCTTAGAATATCTTTCATGTCTGCTACAAAGTAACTGTCAAAATCGAATACAACCATACACCTTTGACTAATCTTATATAATATATACAAATGGAATTTTTTTGATTGAGGAGCTCATCGAGCCTGCCTCCGTCGCCGACAGTCCTGCTCTTCGCTATATCCCTTCGCCCCCTCACACAAGGCTTCGGCTGCTTCGGGGATGCCGCTGCGATCAGGGCTAATTTTCATCGTCTGAATATATATTCATCTGAATCAGTGCTTGCCTATTGACAGTAAAAAGTAGAATAGTCATGCTAAATATACAATTTATTATGATGGTCTACTATGAAGATTTTTAAACGTCATAAATGGTTGTGAAATTGCTAGTTTGGTTTCCCTACTATCTTAATGATTCTGTCCTAATGAGCACGGAGTAGTTCTCCTAATTACTACTGATACTTTTAACGCATACGAATAGATGGCTTGTGTACATGCGACCTATGCTGGGTAGAGGTTCGACTATTTTACCAGATGAAATAGGTATGCCATATTAATTATTTCAGGCAGCTAGGTGCATTCAATCGCTACTGAATATTCTCATAAATATTCACACCTATTCTCGCTCACACCGCCGACCTTTGTCCCTCCGCTGAGCGGCTGCCGTGCCTGTAGGGCGGCGACGAAGGAGCCGGTGCGGAGCCTCAGCGGAGCACGGGAGCGATAGCGCACCCCGTAAGGGACGGATAGTAGCTGATATGGATAGGCCGATGATTGCCCCAAAGTGTTCTACAGATACTTGCTAGTTGGGTGTGTCTTTTATTTTTGTTTTTTTGTTTTTCAGTCTGTGTTTTGCCTTGTATCTTTCGCTTTTTATTGACCCTCTATGTCGCTATATCGTGCACCGGGTTTTCTGTTTGTTTTTCTGCTGGGCTTGGTGGCATGCAGGGATTCGAAAAAGGAAACGGCTTTTTATTATTGGAAAACCCGCTATTCGCTTAACGAGTATGAAAAGAAGGCGTTGGAAAAAATGGATGTAAAACGGATTTATCTGCGTGCGTTTGATGTAGATCTGGTAGATTGGCATAGCAAACCGGTAGGGGTGATGCTCTGGAAGGATGCGCCACAGCCAGCTTGGGATTATATACCTGTTGTTTTTATTCGCAATCAGGTATTAAAAGAACGGCAATATAATCCGGATCAATTGGATGATGAACAAAAGAAGGGGCTACAAATACTGGCTGCGAATATCTGGAAGCTGGTACGTAGCTCTTGGCAAAGTCAGGGACTGGCGGTAAAGGAATTGCAGATAGACTGCGATTGGACTCGCAGTACTCGTATGTCCTACTTCTATCTTCTGGAGGCTATCCGCAAGGAAGCAGGTGTGCCTTTGTCGGCTACGCTAAGGCTTCATCAGCTACGAGATAGGGATAGCTGTGGTATACCACCGGTGTCGAGTACGGTGCTCATGTGCTACAATATGGGCAATATGACGGATATCGAATCTCGCAATTCTATCATCGATCATCGTGTGCTACAGCAGTATATGAAAGGTCATGCGGTGTATCCGAAATCTTATGCGCTAGCACTGCCTCTATTTAAGTGGAAGTTACTCTTTCGACGTCAGAAGATGGTGGGTATTGTACATCGCCTCAGCGATGAAGATCTGGAGCAGTACTTTGTACAAAATAAGCAAGGTCTGTGGGAATGTGTGCAAGACGCTCGGGTATACTATCCTGATCAGTCTGTGATGCACTACCAAAAAGGCGATATGATTCGCTATGAACGGGTATCGCAGACCGATATCGATTCGGTGTACCGCTTTGTGATGCAGCAGGAGAGTAGCTATAATCAAGAACTAATCTATTTTGACCTCGATAGTACTAATTTATCTCATTATGATTTGTCCACTCTTCCGAAATGGTAGTTTGTTGCTGGCCCTGTGTTGGCTCTTTGCGCTACGCGCCCATGCTTGTGCCAGTGAACCTTGGTCGGTAGGGCATCGTTTGTTTATCAATAAGCTGTCGGTTGAGCATCCTTTATACAAGTATCAGTATAGCCCCGACTATTTTTTGTATCCTTTGGTTTCGGGTTGGTCTTTTGATGATGATTCCGCTACGCGAAGTGCAGGTATGTCTATCTGGGATGATTGGATGCGCTATTTTGGTGCTCGCTATTCGGAGCAAGAGATAAAGGCATGGGTGTACAATGAGGGGGGCATTACTGATAAGACCTATGCCCTCTGGCAAAAAAATAAACGAAAGTCAAAAACTAGGGAAAAGATACACACACTGAAGGATTATATGCTCTATGAAGATACGCTGCTGCTGCGCTATATGAAGTCGCTGGCCGATTATCAGCGCTACACAGAGGTGGATAATGATGAGTGGAACTATTCGCACTATGTGCACCGAGCCGACTCATCGGCACTTTTTTCGCTGGTGAAGGAGGTGGAGCATATCTACCGTTTGGCTGGTAACGATTTTTTGCGCTGGCGCTGTGCTTATCATATGGTGCGTATGGCGCACTTTCACCACTACTACGATGCAGCACTCACGTTGTATACGCAGTATGTGGAGCCTTTACCTACTATCTCTTCGCTGATAGTGGCATGGGCTTGGGGTTTGCGAGGTGGTATAGCCAGTAGGCTGGGGCAAAAGGAGGAGGCCTTTTATTATTTTGCGAAGCGCTGGGTGAGCGACCAATATAATCCCAATACCTTTCGTGATATGAAGGCCGTAATAGGCCAGATCAATCTGAAGGGGGTCTATGGCATTTGTCAAAACACCGAAGATAGTATGTGTGTGAATATGGCAGCCGGTATCAGCAGTGTTAACTATTCGATGGATGCACTGCGAACAGGTTTCCGGCAAGGGCTGCATGGCGAGTCGCTGAGACTACTGTGGCATAGAGAGCTAGCCAAGTTGGAAGCCGACTATATCCGCACTCGTCTCTATCCCGATGCGGAGGAAGTGTATCATTATTTTGCCGATGTTTCGTCCGGCGATATTCGCAAGTCGCCTAAGCAGCATCTACAGGATCTACTCCAGTTTACTAAAACTATCGTGTCGGCTTTGCCCAGACACGAACAAGCCTATTATCTCAATGGGCTCTGCTATATGTATATCGTGCAAGGGGATTTCGACGCAGCAAAGAAAATAAACAAACAGCTAAGCTCCTATGTACTGGATCCATACGACCAATTGCAGTGGACCACCAACAAGCTGCTATGGACCATAAAGCGTAAACAAAAAGTAGAAGAGTCGCTGCTTCTTAGATATGCAAAGGAACTGCAACAAACTCGTATTGCCCATTCAGATCAGCAGGAGCTCGTCCAAAATTTTATGAATAACTCGCTGGCGCCCGCTCTGCTGGCGCAGAAAGATACTATGGATGCCTTGGCGATATGGCTTTGGGCAGATAATTTACAGGAGGATACCTTGTCTTTTTCGTACCTGGTACACGATTATTTATACTATTCGATGCCTCTGCAAGTAGTGCGTCGCTTTGTGGAGCAGGGACATACAGCAGCAGCTTCCTCTTTGCTAGCTTGGCTACAGCAGCACTACGTCATAGATATGCAGGCGTCTTATGATGCTCTGCTGGCCAGAAAGTATATCTGTAGGCAAGAGTTCGACTCCGCTTTGTTATACCTTCGCCGCCTTCCCCTTGAAGAGCAGCAGGCAAAACAATATTTTGATCCCACATTGCTCTATTTTCACGACTATCGATTTCCCGGCGATAGCGAAGCTGTTCGATTCAAGAGATACAATATCATTCAATTGGCAGAACTTGGTATGGAGTGGAAACACAAAGCCTGCGCAGCCAACGCCGGCGCCATGGATAAGTTTCGTTACGGCCTATACCTTTACAGCATTACCTACTATGGCTACAATGCCTATTTTGCCAATAGAGAAATCATGGAATACAATGATGATAGTCCGGCATATTACCACAATACGACTACTCCCTTTGCGGGTTACGAACCTATTTTTAACACTTTCCGGTTACCCGTAGAAGAATCAGTCCTTCGCTATTATACCTGTGAGGCTGCCTCAGATTACTTTACCGAAGCTATGGCGCTGTTTACGGATGTCGAAAATAAAGCCAACTGCTGTTTCATGCTGGCTAAGTGTGCCAATAAGCAATCACCTGTACCACGTAAGGAACTATCGGACTACGGCTACTACAACGACAGAGAAGAACGCTGGAAAGGGCAGAACGTGAGCAGGTATCTATTGCATAGTTTACAAAATCCTTGGTTTCGTACCATGCAGTCGCAGTATCGTTATACAAGTGCCTATGAGCAGGCCTATTCGGAGTGTTCGGTCTTTAGGATGTATGTCGATTCGCAATAGTTTGCAAGGTTGCTAGAGTACAAATGCTATAACACATATGGTATCTTTCGTTGGAATGAATGTAGTATTTCGATTTTTTACATTTGGGCGTGCCCTCCTGTGCCCACAAAAGACAGGGCACAGGAGGTCAGGCTGCTACGGGGTGCCGTCGTCGGCTTATGGCCTCCGACCACTTCGCCGGAGGCTTCGTGCCCTCCACATCCTTCACGCATTGGCTACGTAGCTATGAGCAGAAACGATTCGAACCCAAGTATTAATTTTTTTAGTATTTTGATAAAAAATTTGACTTATTGCAGAAAACGCATATCTTTGCAGCCCAAAAAAAGGATATTTTATATGTTAATTATCGACTCTAAAGATTGCGAAAGCATTGATAAGGCTCTCAAAAAGTATAAAAAGAAATTTGAAAAAGCCCATATCTTGAGCCAACTACGTGAACGTCAGTCTTTCACTAAGAAATCAATTGTACGTAGAGCGCAAGTCCTCAAAGCAATCTATCGTCAGGAAGTTGCTTCAGGAGTTCGTGAAGCAAGCAAATAGTTGTATGTTTGTCATAGTGCTATAGGCCTATGTATGATATTCACTCCTTTTTGACCTTTCTCGAAACCGAAAAACGATACAGTCATCATACTGTTCAATCTTACCAATGTGATCTTGAACAGTTTTTTTCATTTCTGGAACGTCTGTATTCCTGCCCACCTGTTGCGCAGATTACTCACTCTCATATTCGAAGCTGGCTGGCTTCGCTCAGCGAAGCGAATATTACGAGTCGATCAATCAATCGGAAGATATCTAGTCTGAAGACATATTTCAAGTTTTTGCAGAAACAAGGGTTGCTTGAAAAAAGTCCTTGCTTAAAAATTGTATCTCCCAAAAATAATAAACGACTTCCTTCTTTTGTCAATGAATCGCAGATGCAGGAGCTTGTTCAGCCTGCGCTTTTTACAGATGATTATGAGGGAGCATTGCATTGTATTATTATCGAATTGCTCTATCGAACCGGGATGCGTAGGGCGGAATTGCTGGGCTTGCTTTTGTCGAATGTAGATATGTATCAGTCGCAAATCAAAGTGCTGGGGAAGGGGAATAAGGAGCGGATCATACCGATATCTAAAGAGATGGTGAATATGATCAAATCCTACAAACTGATAAGACCGGAATCCAATATACCTAATTTGCTGGTGCTTGCGAATGGCAAGGCTTTGTATCCTAAATATATCTACAATGTAGTGAATCGGTATATGTCCTTGACCACCACGCTCGACAAAAAAAGCCCTCATGTTCTTCGGCATACCTTTGCGACTCACTTGCTCAATAATGGGGCTGAGCTGAATGCGGTAAAGGAACTACTCGGTCATGCCAACTTGAGCGCCACGCAGATTTATACCCACAATACGATCGACAAGCTGAAAGAAATATACCGAAAGGCGCACCCTAAAGCCTAATGAAATCAATAGGAGGCGATGAAGAATAGAGTGTGTATTAGTCTCGTGTGCTCCAGAGCGTTTCTTCTCCTCCTTCGCTATGCAGTATATAGCGCGATAGGGTGAATAAGTAATCGGACAGCCTATTGAGATAGCGAATCACGATGGGGTCTACAAATTGCTGATCTACTTGCATGGCTACACAGATTCTTTCGGCACGGCGACATACGCATCGGGCTACATGGCACTTCGAGGCCAGCAGACTTCCTCCCGGTAATACAAAGTTTTTTAAGGCTGGTAATTGCTCGTCCATACGGTCAATTTCATGCTCTAGTAGAAGTATGTCCGACTCTTTCATATCCGGAATTTCCATTTTGGTGTTTTTGTCGGGGTCACAAGCTAGTGATGAGCCAATGGTGAAAAGCCGATCCTGGATATCTTTCAAAAGCCTTGCCACTGCTTCATCTTTACATAGGTCTTTGACACATCCAAGCCATGAGTTCAATTCGTCGACCGTGCCATAGGCTTCTATGCGAATGTGGCTTTTGGGTATGCGAGTGCCGCCTATCAGTGAGGTTTGGCCTGCATCTCCCGTTTTGGTATATATTTTAAATGACATGTATTTTTTCTCAAAGATACTATGATTTCAAAAAGTAATGGATAGTATCACAAAGAAGATCTGTTTATGTAGCATCATCAAAATGATTAAAAAAATATTTTTTGCGGTAATACATAGATCATCACTTACACATTATATTTACCCCATGCATTCTTTTAGTGAACTATTACAACAATTTGAAGTATTTTTTAATAAACATCATTTTCCTACAAAGCCCTCTACCTTGTATGAGCCTTGCTCTTATTTATTATCGATGGGAGGTAAAAGGGTAAGACCGGTGCTTTGCCTTATGAGTCATGAGCTTTTTGCGCCACTCAATGATAATGTATGGAATACGGCTACTGCTATAGAATTGTTTCATAATTTCACTCTAATGCACGACGATATCATGGATGCCGCTCCATTTAGAAGAGGATTCGAAACCGTGCATTTAAAATATGGCTTGTCTACAGCGATACTCTCTGGTGATGTCATGAATATCTATTCGTATGTGCATCTAAACAAAATTCAAACAAGTGATATTCACACAGTGTTGACGCTATTTAATCAAACGGCAATTCAAATATGTGAAGGACAGCAAATGGATATGGATTTTGAATCCAAAAGCTATGTGCATATGGAGGAATATATCGAAATGATTACTTTGAAAACCTCTGTTTTGCTGGCTGCTTCGCTCAAATTAGGTGCGATATTGGGTGGTGCTACAGTAGGTTGCAGCGAATTGCTTTATGATTTTGGTAAAACATTGGGTATTGCTTTTCAGCTTAAAGATGATTATCTCGATACCTTTGGTGACCCTACCAAAACGGGAAAACAAGTAGGTGGCGACATCCTGGCTAATAAGAAAACCTACCTTATGACAAAATTAGTTGAACTGGCAGATGAACAACAAAGTCAGCAAATCCAAGAACTGGCTATTCGAAATGATGAGCAAAAAGTAGCTGATACGATACAGTTAATGAAGTCAATGGGAGTAGATGAGCTGCTAAAAGCAGAAATTGTTTATTACTCATCTCAAGCCTATGATTTTCTTGAGCGTGTACCGGTGATTTCGAGTCGGAAATTACATCTGCAAGCGGTAGCCGATATGCTGCTGAAAAGAGATTATTAGATCTGCTACACAGAATCAGTATACTTATTCTACAATAAATTATTCGTTTGTCTTAGACGTGAAATATACTATGGTAGGGTAGTGGTCACTGTAGCCATCATTCCACACACCATTGCTGTAGGAGCGCTTGGGATAGCCTCGATAATTTCCAAATTTCTCCACCATAAAACTTCTATTGAAAATTTCTGATTCCTTGTATTGAAGTCCACCGGACACTCTTTTGAGAAATCCGTAAGAAATAATGATTTGGTCAAAAAGCCCCCATGTATCCTGATAGGCCATCGTGCCAATTCCTTTTTTGTAATACACCGTCCAAGGGTTGTACAGTCCTCCTTTGGTTACATCTTCAATTTTCCATTTGGTCGCTAATACTTCTGTCACACTGGCGTTGATTGGGTCGTCATTCAAGTCGCCCATAACGATTACTTTGGTGAATGCATCTATTTTCATCAGTGAATCTATAATCTTTTTACTCACTCTTGCGGCTATTTTTCTTTTTTCACGGGTAGCACTTTCTCCACCCCGGCGTGAAGGCCAGTGGTTGACAAACACATGAATAGTATCATTATCTATTTGACCACTAACGTAAAGTACATCGCGTGTGGGTCGGTCGCCCGTCTCTACGGGTACTGTCAACGATTCTGCAGAGAGTACTTTGAATAGTTTGGGATTATAAAGTAGTCCTACATCTACACCGCGATTGTCGGGTCCATCGAAGTGTACTACTTTCCAGTTGCGCGAAGCCAATTTGGGATGGGCACAGAGTACTTTTAAAACGGCTTCATTTTCTATTTCGGCTACACCTATTAGTGCTAATCCCTCATCTGTTTTGTCTGTACCCATCATCGATAATACGGTGGCAAGATTGAAGACTTTCTTTTTAAAAACGTCACCAGTATAGGCATTCGCCCCATCGGGTGTAAATTCATCATCATCTACATTCGGGTCGTTGATGGTGTCGTAGTAGTTTTCCAGGTTGTAAAAACCGATAGCATATGTTTTTGATTTTTGGGCAGATAAGTGCCATACGGATATGAATAAAGATACAAAGAAAAGTAGTGTTAGTTTTTTCATTATAAAGAATAAGAGTACAAAATAACTATCAAACCGTGAGTGTGAAGATTATTATTTTGTGAACAAGCATGAAGAACATTCACATAGTTGATGATTTGTAACCATTTTACCTTATAAATCCTAATCACCGTATATGGCTACAAAATCTGTACCCTTGTTGTTTTTGGCACCTCTATACATGCCTTCACTGTTGAAGCATAGTTCGTAGTTGCCCTGAGTATCTACAGCTATGATACCTCCTTCTCCACCCATGGATACTAATTTGTCTTTTACCACTGTATCGCAGGCTTGCTTGAGGCTAAAGCCTTTGTATTCCATGAGGCAAGAGATATCGTAAGCTACTACAGCGCGAATAAAAAATTCGCCATGTCCGGTGCAGGATACCGCACAAGTGTCATTGTTGGCATAGTTGCCGGCACCCACGATAGGGCTGTCGCCAACTCGTCCATATTGCTTATTGGTCATACCACCAGTGCTTGTGGCGGCAGCTATGTTACCATGTATATCCAAGGCTACAGCACCTACGGTGCCAAATTTTTTACCTTCACCTTTAAATGTTTTCAGATTGTCTTCTTTATGGTCGAGTTGATAAAAATCACTGTCTTTGATTTCTTGCCACTGATCATAGCGATAGTCGGTATGAAAATAGCTGTCATCCATGATGTCTAAGCCTTGTTGTATGGCAAATTCTTTTGCTCCCATTCCATTGAGCATTACATGGCCAGAGTGCAGCATAATCTCTTTTGCCAGTAGTATAGGGTTTTTGACGTGTTGTACGGCAGATACCGCTCCCGCCATTTTTTGTTTTCCTTCCATCAGGCAGGCATCAAGCTCATGAGAACCGGTCTTGGTAAATACCGCTCCTTTACCCGCATTGAATAATGGATTGTCTTCGAGCGATACTACGGCAGCACATACTGCGTCGAGCGAGCTTGCTCCTTTTTCTAATAGGGCATAACCTGCATTCAATGCGTTTTGTAATCCATTGCGGTAACTCGCTTCCAATTCGGGAGTAAGCATGCTTCGTAGTATAGTGCCAGCGCCGCCGTGTATAGCTAATGTGATATTAGACATAATAATATAGTATGAGGTGCAAAGGTAGTATAACTTAACGTAGTCTGATTCGTGGATCTATGATACCATAGACTATATCAACTATTATTTGCAATAGGATAAAGATACAGGCTGTAAAGAGCACCGATCCCATCACTACCGGAAAGTCAAATTTATTGAGAGCGTCCACCGTCATTTTGCCTATGCCTTTCCAGCCAAAGATGTATTCGATAAAAAAGGAGCCTGCCAGTAGTTCGGCAAACCATCCAGATACGGAGGTGATAATGGGATTCAACGCATTTCGTAAGGCATGTTTGTACAATACGGATTTTTCAGAAAGTCCCTTAGAGCGAGCTGTTCGAATATAATCTTGCGATAGTACGTCGAGCATAGAACTCCTTGTGATTTGTACGATAATGGCCAGTGGTCGTATTGCAAGTGTAAAAACCGGTAAGATTAAGCTTTTGAGCTGTAAGCTTCGCCCTCCATAGGGGTCATAGTCCCACAGGGGTGATACGATGCTGAGTCCAGTGAAATTGTGTAAGAGAAATCCGAATAGATAGGCTATGAGAATACCGGCAAAAAATGAGGGGGCGGATATGCCTAAAACACTAGCAAAAAGAGCGCTGCTATCCCACCAGGTATTTTTTTTGATAGCAGCTACAATACCTATGAATATGCCCAATATACATGCAAAAAACATGGATAGAGTAGCTAGTAGTAGAGTGCCAGGAAAAGCATCCCAAAGCATTTGACTAACCTCTTGCCTGGTTTGATAGGAGCGACGCAAATAGGGTGCTTTGAATACAAGTGCTTGTGTGGAGTTGATATTGATGAGTTGAAGATACTTGTATTTTTCTTGATTGGCGGAGTCTGATGGGTGGATAGCCAGAGGGCTGAGGTCATTGAGGTAAAGAGTAAACTGGGAGTGCAGTGGTTTGTCTAAGTACAATTCCTTGCGAGTATTTTCAAGTGTTTTAGTATCGCTACGTTGGCCCATGGTAAGACGAGCAGGATCGGCGGGGAGCAACACAAAAAAGAGGATAAATACAACACTCACAACGCCAAGTAGAACAAACAAGCTATTCGCAATTTTGGATCGAATGAGTGGCCACACAGTATTGACTATTCGGTGATTTCAGAACTATTGTCAGGTGCAGGTGCTTCGGGCACGCTGAAGAGAGAGGTTTTGTTTTGGTTCAGATCGAGTGCCAATTTATCGAATGTAGGATAATTAGCATAACTCCATTTGCCCTGAACGGTACCGCCTTTCAGGAGCATCAAGCCCGGGTTGCTTCGCATAGCTGTTTTACACACCGTTGCATCGATAATCATAAATGGTATATCGAGTTGATTGTCGGAGTTGAACTTGTTACTCTCAATATCGTTAGATGCACTCACGGCGATAAAAGGAATATTGGCGGATTTACAGCTGGCGATTAGTTCTCGAAGTTTTGCCATGTTGGCGGTATTGGCTTCTTTGACATCTTTGACAAATAATACAAATACATTGCCCGGATAAGTGAGCAGGGTTTGTGTTATGTCTTGTCCGTTGTAGTCACTGATCGCAAAATCCAGAATACTAGGAGGGTTTTCGGCTTCTTTGACAATGGAGCTCTTGCTATCTACAAATTTCCAGATAGAGTCTTGCCATGGGAAGTTCTTATCGGTAAATTCTTTTTGCACACCGTCTTTTTCATAGATCAGTATGGTTTGAAATTCGGCAGGTTTATAGTTTTCGCCGGGAGTCATTTCGTTCAATATATTATTGCCTACTCTGTAGGATAAGCAGTCTTTGAAAGGCAGATGCTTGAGCACATACAATTGCATAGCGATGGAGATGATCAGAGAGGCAAGTATGAGTCCATGAGCAGGAATCCCTTTGAACCACTCCTTGACTTTGTTGCGATAAAATACCAGTATCAACATCAAGGCTAGTAGTATCAAATCTTTCATAAACGACTCATTGGCTTGTAGCTTAATGCAGTCGCCGAAGCAGCCACACTCTTTGATTTTGCCACTGTAGAGGGCATAGCCGGTAAGGAAAGTGAAAAATATGGTGAGTAACAGAATAAGAAAAGCAAAGAGTCTAAATCGGTAGCCGATAATCAGCGCCACACCTGCCACAATTTCGAAAGCGATCATCGTAATGGAGAAGAGCATAGCGTATTTATTGAGGCTATGCATCAAATCGGGTAGATAGCCTTCGCGGGCCCACACTTCAAAAAATTCACCCATTTTGTATGCTAATCCCGATGGGTCATTGGCTTTGATAAGCCCCGAAAAGATAAATAATACACCTACAAAAATCCGAATGCCTGTCAATGTCCAGTGTAGTCCTTTGTTTTCTTTTTGCATAAATTGTATTTTTATTCAGTCAACAAATATAAAAGATTCTGCCTATCGTGCTTCTATTAAATTGTGAATAAGAGATAGCTGCTAGTGATGATGGGCGGCAGACACGCTTTTCGTTTCAAGTCCGCCCGAGCGAGGCTCCTGCTGCATGGTCGTGGATGTGGCT
Organism: Chitinophagaceae bacterium; assembly: GCA_036846185.1. Classification (GTDB taxonomy): domain Bacteria; phylum Bacteroidota; class Bacteroidia; order Chitinophagales; family Chitinophagaceae; genus OLB11. Next base: position 274 of record DAIUCL010000064.1, on the reverse strand, counting down.
CCGTTCCTCCGCCCCTTCCACTCCCTGCATCAGGGCCTTGCTCGGTACGGGCTTTTCACTACAATCGTTGCCGCAGGTAAGTGTGGGTGCGAGTGGTCGTAAATGTGTGAGGGGGATAGAGCTGAGAAATTGCCTTCCATAAAATAACCTTAGAATTCGACAGTATCCTCGTCGGGATCGATGCATAAAGAATACGGCGATGAGCTTTAGCCAGGATAGTATCCTACCGTGTACCCACATCTTTTTTATTGTAGTATTGCAAAAAAAAGATGTT
>DAIUCL010000063.1:0-14475 GCA_036846185.1 Chitinophagaceae bacterium | reverse complement strand
AATACTAGAATTATATGCCTTTTACGTGTCAATTAATGAATAATTCAGGATAATCGGAGATACAGTTGTTTTGGGTTTGATAGGTTTCATGGATTCTGTCCATCGTTTGGCTGTTGGAATTAAGTTATTTCTTACTGACTCAAAAAAACAGAGGTGAGAGTTCCTAATTGGTCAAAAAATCAATGTTATATTTTAATTTTATATTTTACACTCCAAAATTCTACGCTACTTTGCACATCGTTTTATACAAATAAGTCATTGGCAGACGATGGAAGAATTAGAAGCATTACAAGAACGAGTGGAAAAACTCATAGAACTCGACGAATGGGGCGAGCTGAGAGAGTTTTTTAATGACTTGAACATATCCGATGCGGCAGAGTTGATTGCCGAGTACCCTTCATATCGACTTTCTTTTTTTCAGTTGCTCGAATTTCAGCGGGCACTAGCTGTATTTCGAGTGAGCGATTTGAGTGTACAGGAAGCTCTCATGAAGGAGTTGCCTTCAGCGCAACTGGTCAATATACTCAATGATTTACCACCGGATGATCGTACCTCTCTACTTGGTGAGTTGCATAGTAATGTAGTAAAAGAACTCATTAAGCAGCTTAATCCCGAAGAACGCAAAGTGACATTATCGCTCCTGGGCTATCCCGAAGGTAGTGTAGGTCGCCTCATGACACCCGACTATATCGATGTAGAACCGGAGTGGACGGTGGAGCATGTGCTGGCTTATATCAGAGATTATGGCAAAAACTCCGAAACCATCGATGTGCTCTATGTGACAGACGAAAATGGTCGACTCATCGATGATCTTCGTATCCGAGATGTGCTATTGGTCGATCCAAAGCTCACTAAAGTGCAAGATCTGATCGATGGTCGATTTATATCGCTACATGTCAACGATGACCAAAAAGAGGTGGCCAATGTATTTCAGATGAATAATAGAGTCGCACTTCCCGTAGTCGATGACACCAATGTGCTGCTGGGTATTGTGACTATAGATGACGTACTCTGGGTAGTGGAAGAAGAGTATACCGAAGATATACAACGAATAGGGGGAACCGAAGCCCTAGATGAGCCCTATCTGGACGTTTCCCTTTTGCAATTATACAAAAAACGCGTTGTGTGGCTCATCTTGCTATTTGTAGGAGAGTTATTGACCATCAGCGCCATGTCTGGATTTGAAGATCAAATAGCCAAGGTAGTTGTACTTGCAACCTTCATTCCTCTCATTATATCGAGTGGAGGCAATAGCGGTTCACAAGCAGCTACCCTCATCATACAAGCTATGGCGCTAGGCGAAGTTAGTATAGAAGACTGGTGGCGTGTTATGCGGCGAGAGTTGTTTTCCGGATTGTTTTTGGGCCTCACTCTCTGTCTGCTGAGTTTTTCGGTTGTAAGTGTATGGCACTTTTTTACACCTACCTTTGGAGAGCACTATCTCCATATAGCCGCAGTGGTGGGCGTGTCATTGGTGGGCGTAGTATTGTGGGGCTCACTGATGGGGTCTATGTTGCCACTACTACTCAAACGCTTAGGAGCAGATCCTGCCGCCTCTTCCACGCCCTTTGTGGCCACCCTTGTTGATGTCACTGGGCTTATCATCTACTTCTCCGTGGCCATGATGTTGCTCAAAGGGATATTGTTATAATATAAAGTGATACTTTAGTAAAATATTTAAAATTATTGAAAATCAGCGTATTGCGTTAAATTTTATTTTTAATTTTCTGAGTTGAAAGTTTTTTTGGAGCTCAACCTAAGGGGTTTTTTTTCAACAACCTCTCGCTCTCCGCTATATCCCTTCGCCCTCCGCACAATAGCCTTCCAGCTCAGGGGATGCCGCTGCGATCGAGGCTATACTTCGGGGTCTTATTCATTTTTCATCTTGGCGGCTCCTACTCTTATTGTATCACAAGGTATGTTATTTGTACCCACTATCTTTGCCGGAGCCAAGATCAATTCAGTCCAACATATTAAAATAGAAAATAATACGAAAGCGGCCAATGCATACGCATATTTATCCTGCGCTCTGAAGCGCTTCCCAATATTCAGCAGCTCGGCGGGTATGGGGTATTACTATAGTGCCTCCTACTATATTAGCGATGGCAAATACCTCATAGATCTCTTCTGTATTCACACCTTCCTCATGGCACTTGCCCAAATGATATTTGATGCAATCATCACAGCGCAATACCATTGAAGCTACCAGACCAAGCATTTCTTTTGTTTTTGTGGGCAGTGCGCCCTCCATATACGTGTTGGTGTCCAGGTTGAAGAGTCTGTTCAGTACTTTGTTTTGCTTTCCCAGAAGCACTTCATTCATTTTTTGTCGATATTCGTTAAATTCGGATACAAGTTCTGACATAGATGTTCGTTTATTTTGAGGTAAAAAGAGTTTTAGTATATAGAGATAGTTTACTCACCCACAGGCAAAGTTTATCATTCCATCGTAGCAGGTACTTACTTTTATTGGCCAATAGCAGTGCTGATAGGATAAGTACTGTGAATTCGCTTTTGTAGCGTGCCATTGCGCCTAGGTTCGTAATCGTGTAGCCTATAATCGTATAAGCTGATAGTCCATAAAATAATAAGAATAGAACCAATGGATTTTGGAATGCTCGGCGATCAAGCCTAGCGATTAAAACCCCAATACAAGCCAATATCATAAGAGCATCCGCCAAGGAAAACAGTTGATAGATATTGGTATAAGGTGCAAGAGGTGGACTAAGCCATACCTGCTTCATAGCATAGGGAAAATACTCTGCAAAGCTGCTAATCGTGGCCTGCAAATCGGGAGTGGATAAATTAGAGCTACCCTCTAATGTTTTGAAATCCAGATATTTATTAACAATCATACCGGGAGGATTGATCGAAGGGATCCACTTGGGGATGGCAAATATGGCGATGGTGAGGAACGTATATAAGCCTACAAAATAAGCTACTTTGTTAGCAAATGGCCGACTACTTAGCCACATTAATATGGGAGGGATTAGTAGCATGAAATAAAAGTATCGTATAATGAAGAAGATAAAAGAAGCTAACAACAAGAACGCAATATGTTTCTTGTGTCTAGTATGATAATATCTATCTGCATGATAGATGATTATACCCAAAGCAGAAAGTATCCAGCCATCTTTGTGTATACCACTACACCAAAATAGTACAGATGGTATTAAAAAAACAATGAAAAACATTAACCATTTCTTGTCGGGTGCTTTACTTTGTAATAAGCCAAAGAAATATAACTGACCAATTAAGAATACAATATTGTAAAAAAGTACATTGATAAAGAGGTTTTTGCCCGAAAGAATATTGCATAGTACCATAAATTTACTATGTAATAAACTACCCAGATTGCTCCAATACACGGTACTGCTTCGCTCAAAAATATTGAATTTCCCATCGATGTCACCCCAGTTGAGTAGCCACTCTCGTAAAAATAGGTTAGGATTTTTGTGCCACACACTCAATTCTTGCAATGCTACATGATGATAAAAGCTTACATCGCTCATGGCTTCCACATATACATGGAAGTATAGATTGAGCAGTGAGGCTGCAATTTTCAAGCTAAATACTAAGGCGATCAGTGAAAAGGGGATACCAAATCGTTTTTCTGTTTGCATTGCCTTGAGCAATAGCAATAGGAATCCGAAGTATAATATGAATAATAGATACGCCACGCAAATACAGGCACAAGGTATTGTTATTTGTGCAAAGTTATGGTGTTAAGAGCCTGATTTTTTGTCTCTCGGCTTTAATTTGAGGTATTCTTCTTTGGAGATGATGCTTCGTTGTATGTTATTTTCGGTTACAGATTCTGCTTCATTTGAAGATGAAGTTTGTGGAGGGCATATCTCATTCTCGTCGTAGACCATAGTTGGCGTTTCGTTGATATTGCTTTGTGCATCGTTATTGGGATAGAATGGGTCAATGCTTAGTTCAGGTGTTTTTTTGAGTAGAGAGGAATGTTTTAGGTAGTTGTTGGCGGTATGATAAATAAATAGGCAATGTCCGGATTGGATTTTTTCTATTATTTTAGGAGCTAGGTCTGTAGGCAGGGCAGGACAACCATGACTTCTGCCGAGTCGTTTGTTTTCGATACAAAATTGTTCGCTTACGTAATTTGCACCATGAATCACGATAGCTCTTTCGTAAGCTTTGTCGTTGTAGCCGGGTTCTATACCATGCAGCTTGAGGGAGAAGCCGTGTCCTCCTTGGTAGGTATCACCGGTGATGTAAAAGCCTTGTGAGGATTGATGCGATTCGGGTAAATTCGAAAAGGTGGCTGCGAACTCTTCGCCACTTCCTTGGCCATGGGCTACTAAGGTGTGGAATAAGATTTTTTTGTTTTTTAAATCTATGACCCACATACGTTTTATATTGCTCGAAAGCGTGAAATCGCAGATGGTGAGAAGGGAATTTTGTACTAATTTTTCTTGCTGTAATAAATTCAGATAACCTTTGTAGGCGGTTTGGAAGACGTGTAATGAGGGTTTTGATATATTTTTATTATTGCTGAGTTGCTCATAAATTAAAGTAGAATGCCGTTCGAACTGGTACTTGGTGGCTTCGTTGTGAGAAGCACCGGCACTATATACAAGTGACAATAGAAATAATAAGGAGTATAATATAATCCGCATCAAAACAAATTTAATAAAAAAAATAGTGCAAGCTTCAAATATTTCGTTAAGGCAGCAGACTCTGCGATGAACGTAGATTGGTGAATGATAATTCTGTTGCTGAGTGGCTGCCGCACATGGAAGGCGCCGAGGCACGAGGCGGTCGCGCAGCAGGCGCGACGGGAGCAACGCGTACCCTGAAGTGGGCGGAATGTGGTTGATGAGGTCTCTGACGATGAGAGCCCCAAAAAATGATTCATCGTGACTAGCCAGATTTATACGGGGTATCGAACGGAGAATGTACTGATATATAATATTCTGTTTGTCTGTTTGATTATTCGTTTATATTTACGCTTTAAATTTTTGGTATGGGCAGTATTCCGCATATATTGGTGGTGGATGATGAAAAGAGTATTCGTAAGGCTTTGATTGAGATTTTGATTTCAGAAGGGTATAAAGTAGATGATGCAACTGATGGTTTGGAAGCGTATAATTTGATAAAATCGAAACCTTATAGCTGCGTGCTGTGTGATATCAAAATGCCTAAAATGGATGGAATGGAACTGCTGACTAAGTTGCAGTCCGAGGGTATTGAGGTGCCTATGATCATGATATCGGGGCATGGTAATACGGAAACGGCTGTAGAGGCAGTGAAGAAGGGTGCCTTTGATTTTATTTCGAAGCCTCCCGATTTGAACAGACTTTTAATTACTATCAGAAATGCACTCGACAAGGCCGTGTTGGTCAATGAGACCACATCGCTGAAACGTCAGATTGTAGGCTTACAGGATATTATCGGTGAGAGTCCGTCTATCCAGTTGATTAAAAATACCATAAATAGAGTGGCACCTACGGATGCTCGTGTGTTGGTGACGGGGCCCAATGGAAGCGGCAAAGAGCTAGTGGCTAGATGGATACATGAAAAAAGTAATAGACGAACAAGGCCAATCATAGAGGTAAACTGCGCTGCTATTCCATCGGAGCTGATTGATAGTCAGCTATTTGGGCATGAAAAGGGTTCTTTTACGTCTGCGATCAAACAGCATATAGGTAAATTTGAGCAAGCGGATGGAGGTACTTTGTTTTTGGATGAGATAGGCGATATGAGTTTGAGTGCTCAAGCCAAAGTACTGCGTGCTTTGCAAGAAGGTAAAATAACACGGGTAGGTGGTGAAAAGGATATCGATGTGAATGTGAGAGTGATAGCGGCTACTAATAAGGATTTGACTAAAGAAATAGAGAAGGGGGATTTTAGATTGGATTTGTATCATCGACTCAATGTGATCGAAATTCATGTGCCTTCGCTCAATGAGCGTCTGCAGGATATACCTAAGCTTACGCAATATTTTATGCAAACGATTTGCGGGGATTATAAAATGAAACAATTACTTATTGAAGAGGAAGCGATGAAAGCACTTCAGAATCACCATTGGACTGGCAATATCAGAGAACTGAGAAATGTTGTAGAAAGACTTATTATTCTCTGCGACCATAAAATTACCAAGTCAGATATTGAACGCTTTGTAGTGCCTATGTAGACAATTACTTTTCACAGTTCTTAAATAGATGATAGTTTATCTTGAGTGTCGTAACTTTACCCCATGGCGCAATATTCTATAGGAGAAGCTATTAAAGTAATGCTGGATCAAAGTTCCTGGAAGTACGCCTATCAACTCACTTTACTGACCGAGGACTGGGAGAAGATAGTTGGTAAAACGATTGCAAAATATACCTCTAATCTACAAATTAGAGGAAAAGTGTTGTACATGACTTGTAGTGCGGCTCCTCTCAAAAGTGAATTGAACTATAACAAAAAAATGTTCGTTGATAAAATCAACGAACATTTTGGCGAAGAATTTATCAGGGATATAATTATTAGCTAGGCAGCGCAAATAGGATTGGCAGAAAGGTTTCTGCTTTGAGCGCTGCACCTCCTATGAGTCCTCCATCTACATCTTCGCAGGCAAATAAGTCTACTGCATTGGAATCGTTGCAGGAGCCCCCATAGAGTATAGAAATGGATTGGGATAACGAGGGTGTGTACTGTGCCGACAGGACGCCGCGAAGGTAGCTATGCATTTCTTGCGCTTGCTCTGTGCTAGCCGTCATACCGGTGCCAATGGCCCAGATGGGTTCGTAGGCGATCACAACCTGATGCAGCATTTGCTCTTCTGTAAGATGGAATAAACTTTCTTTGAGCTGAGTGCTTACATACTCGTTTTGGGTATTGGCTTCTCGAATGCTGAGAGGTTCACCACAGCAAAAAATGACTTTTTTGCCGGTGCTAATTATCGCATCTACTTTTTCTTTCAATATTTCATTGGTTTCATTAAAATATTGTCGACGTTCTGAATGGCCGATGATAATATATTCAACACCCGCTTCGTGAAGCATGGGTAAAGATATCTCACCAGTGTATGCTCCAGATGATTTGGCATGACAGTTTTGTGCCCCAAGAGCCAGCGATTTGTCTGCTGTTTCTTCTATCACCTGATGTATGCCATGCAGATGAGTGAAAGGAGGGCAAAATATGACTTGTTGATTTTCGTTGAGTAGTGGCAGGCGAGATATTACATCTTTCACCAATTGTTGGCCATCAGCCATACTAAGATTCATTTTCCAGTTGCCTGCTACGATTTTTTTTCTCATGTTAGTTGGGGTTTTGTAAAGTACAGTGTTATTTCGATTTATTTTTTTTGCGTTCATTCATGCCTTTGATGATATCTGTGGTGATGTTATGTATCTGGTTGGCATAGAGTATAGAGCCATCTTTCGAATAGGATAAGATATAGTCGTAACCTTTATCTACATTATACTCTTCAATGTAGCTGTAGAGTTCATCATGAACTTCTTTATTAAAAGTTTCTTGATCTTTAAGGTATTTTGAACCGAGATTTTGGCGCTTGAGTTCCAGTTCTTCCTGGCGTTTCATAAGTCGTTGCTGAGCTGCTTCGCCCTCTGTTTGGGTAAGCTCACCGTTTTGGGCCTTTTTTTGAAGGGCGATATAATCTGTTTGCAGCGAGTTAGCCATTTTTTCCAGTTCGGCATCTATTTGTTTTTGTCTTGATTCAAATTCGTCTTTGCGTTTTTTAAAATAATCGTAGTTTGCTTCAAGGGTATCTATATCTACAAATGCTATTTTGGCTCCCGACAAATCGATCTCTTTAGCGTTGAGTTGGTCGGATGTAATGAGTTTGGGTGATTTTGATTTGCTGCCATCGCTGTTACGCATTACAAATAAGCTAGCAACACCGATGAGCGATATAATACTTAGTGCGAGGGAAAGATTCTTCATGCTTTATAAATAGTGTGTGCAAATTTACCCGATTACACGAAGTCTTGTAGCTACAAAATGTCTATAATTTAGTTAATCTATCCAAAATTGGCCACTCATTCAGGCAGGGAAAGCAATTTGCCGGGAAGGGTTTTGATGATTTGCTGCATTTCTAAGCTAAGCAAGGCTCCGGCAAGACGAGTATGACCAAGCTGGGTTTGTGCTAATACTTCGTCGATATGCGTAGGCTGTGCCTGTTGCTTCAGATAGTTTACGATACTTTCTTCATCGGGGCTAAGATGCACGAACAGGGGTATTTGCCTGTGTTTTTTAGTGTTAATCTTTTTCCACCCCAGTACGGTAGCAATATCATCGGCTGAAGTCACCAGCTGACCTTTAAGAGAGCGGATGAGTTCATTGCAGCCACTACTTTTGCGATCGCCTAGCCTTCCCGGCACACAGAATATATCTCTCTTGTATCCATGAGCTAGCTCAGCCGTAATCATAGAGCCGCCTTTAGTGTCGGTTTCGATTACCAGAGTAGCTTGCGATATACCAGCCACAATCCTATTGCGAGTCGGAAAATGTGTTTTTTCGATATGTACATCATGGAGGTACTCCGACAAAAGTCCACCATTCTGCTGCATTTCTTTTGCTAAGGTATTGTGAGCAGGTGGGTATATGGTATGCAGGCCATGTGCCACGACTCCCCAGGTGCTCATATTATGCTGTAGCGCTGCCTTGTGGGCATAGGCATCTATGCCATAGGCGAGGCCACTCACGATTGTTACATTATAGCTTTTGAGCTCATGTATAATCTCCTCCGTGATACGCTTGCCATACTCGCTGGCGCTGCGAGTGCCTATAACTGAAAGGCAGCGCTCTGGTGGCAAGAGTCCTTGCCCTTTGGCAAATAAAACCGAGGGGGCATCGGCACATTTTTTTAGTTGAGTTGGATACTCATCTTCATCGACAAATAGCATTCGGATTCCCTGCTTTTCGCAATACGAAATCTCTTGATGTACTCTGTCGTGAAGGCAAAATGAGCTCAGGCCTTCGGCAATAAGCTCTCTGATGCCCTCTATTTTTTTCAATTTCTTGAGTGGTAGCTTGAAGTATTCTTCCAGTTCAATATCTTGATCCAGCAGTTGCCTGAATCGTTTAGGACCAACACCCGGCACCATAGTGAGAGCCAGTTTGTAATAAGTAATAGTAGGATTCATCATGTCGAGTAGGTAAAATTATCAAACATTTTTTGTAATACAGACATTTTGAGTATATTTGAGTTTTAAACAAATAGCGAATGAGTCTCTTTCGAAAGATAGGTATGCTTGTAGCCGCAGCTACTGTCGTGGGAACCCTGATGTTTTCGTGCAAACCCTCCAGCAACAATAAAAATTTTTATGACCCACTTAGAGATACTATTGCTCCCAAAGTGACCATGAGCGTACCTCTGGCCAATGCGGTATATAAATATGGCGACGATATACATATGGTAGGGGTGGTCACTGATTTGGAAATTACCAATCGTAGTGGCAAGCTCAAATCCTTGAATCTGACCGTCAATCGGATCAACTCCGGTACCAACGAAAAAATCAAAGAGCTTTTCAACAAAAATCTCGATGTTAATGGCAAAGAAGGCTACACCATCAATCAAAAAATGATAGCCCAGCCCGATACCGGAGTCTCCTATTGTCAGCTTATGGTAAGTGCCCAAGATATGTCGGGACGCATTAGCAAAGACTCTATTTTATTTTCTATTATCAATTAAGTTCATTTTATTGGGCGGCATACACGCTATCCGCTGCAAGTCCTCGTGAGGGAGTCTGTGCTGCCTGGTCGTGGAGTGGGCTCCGTTCCTCCGCCTCACCACTTCCGTCATCACTAGTCTCCCTCCCTGTGGGCTTTTTGCTCCTATCGTTGCCGCAGCCCCTACTACATACATGCCTCCGGTCACAATAAGATTTGTACTACCTACAAGATTAATATCTCGGCATAGAAAGAGTGACTACTACTATGAAAATATATCAATTTAATAGTGAGACAGTGCATCAGAGCTTATTTTGAAAATAACATAAAGCTGCATTCTTCGCTGCGTGCGCTTACTTACTGAGTTGTTCGGCTTTTTTTCGACGTACATTTTCGGCCATCAGTTTATAATAGTCTGCGGTGGGTATATTGCCTTTGTTACGCCAGGTGATGTCCAAAAATTGGATGGATGTAAGATCCATAGAGTCTTTGGCTAGGGCTTGTTCGAACCAGTAAATAGCACTATCCGGCCTATTGGTGGTGCCATATATACAGCCGATATTGTTCATGAAATCGCTCTCTGTGGTGTCTTTTTGATGCGCTCTTACGAAGTACGGAAACGACTCCATCAGTAGCGCGGTGCCTTCGGGTATCTGATTAGTTTGTATCATCATCATTCCCCGATTGTAGTACACTGTGCCGATATTGTTGATAAAGATACCATTGGTACTATCTTCGGAGTAAGCTTTGAGATAATATTTGATAGCGCTATCGAGATAGGAATAATACAGAGGGGTATTGCCACCGGTTTTGATCCGTTCCGAAAAGTTGAAGTAGGCTTTGCCCAGTTGATTGTAGCCATCCGAGGGCAGGGCCGGAAATATCGATAGAGATTTGGTGAAATAATAAATAGATTTGGCACTTTCTTTGGCTACTGAGTCATCGATTTGTGTTTGAGTGTAGCCTGTTTTACTCATTTCGTAGGTTAGCAAATCTTTCCGTTCATTGGATGATAAGTGATTACCAATGTAAAATAATAGGTGAGTAGAGTTGGGGAAATATTCCACATCGCGAGAGAATAGTTTGTAATCCGTTTTCCAGTCTTCATTGCGTGCATAGGTCTTGTAGCTATAGGCTGCACTCAGTAGTAGCAAAAACGAAAATAATAGAGGTGCTCTGCCAAAGCTGTACACGAAACTGCCATCTTGCTCCTGCTTATAAAAATAGTGTGCTAAGGTATAGACTACAGCCAGACACAAACCAAGTGATGGAATGAATAAAAAGCGCTCACCAAAAGAGGAGCCAATCAGGAAAAATACATTGGAGGTAATAGACATGCTCATAAAAAACCATAAAAAGGCAAAACCCACCGCATGCTTGTGCTTGAACCGCCATACCGCAAAGGCAAACATGGCAAGGAAAAGCACAAAGGAGGCAATAAATCCCAGGTCATTGAGCTTAGCAGGCTCCAGGGTAGAGAAGGAGTAGTCGCAGCTCAGTGGGTGAGGATACACAAAGGTATAGAGGTAGAAGCCTAGCGTTTTTACTGCCGAAGCAAATTGAGAGGTGCCTTTGTATTTTTCTTGTAAATCGAGCGAGAGCACGGCCTGGTTTTCGGGGGCGCAGAGTACCATGTAGTTGTCCAGTGCACTAAGTTTATTTTTGGGTGGTGGGTACTGGCCTAGTACCTGATGGCGAACGCCCAAAAAGCCAAGGGTCAAAAGGAGCATGAGACCTGAATAAATCAGATTTTTTTTCCAAAGAGTATTATCGGAGAAGTAATAAATGAAAAGCGGAAATAAGGCGACCGCAACCACGGTAGACTCTTTGGAAAAGAGAGCCAGCGTGTAGGCGATCGCTCCCAGTACAAGGTAAAGTATCTGGTGCTTCTCTATATAAAGCTGTGCACAGCGTATGGCCGCTACGATACCCAGAAAACTCAACAACTCGTCGGCACTTTTTACATTGGCGACTACCTCGGCATGGATAGGATGCACAGCAAACAAGAGTGTGGTGAAAAATGGAATCACCCATCGCTTATTGAAGGCATGATAGAGTACCCAAAAAAGTAAGCTGATCAGCATGGCATACAGTAGTACATTCACTACATGAAAGTTGCCCGCTGCTTTGAATGAGTCGGCATTGGCATCAAAGAGGTTCCATTGTATATTGAACAATAATTTAGTCACCGGGCGGTAGATCGAATTTTCGAGCTCGGAGTTATCACCTGCACGATGCGAGGTAGTAAATATACGTTTGGTGTTTTCCCAGCTGAGGCTTGTTTTGGTGTATTTATTACTTTTGATGATGCCATGATCATCCAATACAAAGCGATGATTAAATGTATTGCTGTTGAGCAAAAAACTTAGTGCAAACAATACGATACTCATCACCACAGCCAGCATTCGAGAATGGGTGGGGGCGTTTTTTGCTATCGTTTCTTTGACGAAAGTATCTTTGTTTGTGATCGAAACTTTAGGTGCTGCCGTGCTGAGGCTTTCCGTCTTTTTTTTATTTTTTTTACCCATACGTCGTTACTCTAAATTGATGATAAGTACTGCACAAATATATACCATACACCGATAACATCGGACACGTATATAAGGAATAATAACACTGATTCATTTACAGTATTTATTTTGGGCGGCACACACGCTATCCGCTTCAAGTCCTCGTGAGGGAGCCTGTGCTGCCTGGTCGTGGAGCGGGCTCCGTTCCTCCGCCTCACCACTCCCGTCATCACTAGGGTCCCTCCCTGTGGGCTTTTTGCTCCTATCATTGCCGCAGCTACTACTTGCGAGTAGGATGTGAATGATGTCGGTATTTTGTTATTTTGATATAGCCGAATAGAATTCATTAGCCCGGAGGCTGCCGTGCCCGAAAGGCGCCGAGGCACGAGGCGGTGCGAAGGCCCCGAGGCCGAAGCACGGGAGCGATAGCGTACCCTGTAGGGGGCGGATCGTAGTGGAGGGTACTGGGGTTGATGATAGCCCCAACAATTTTGAAAAGTAGAAGTATAAGGAAGTATGTGCCGTATTGCTTATGATACAGCAATCGGCTGAGTGTTTGCTAATGGCTACATTGGTTTAGATAAGGTAAGAATCAGCGAGGTGTTTACGAATCAACGAAATCTAGTAGGTCTCCAAAATTATTCATTCTACATTTAAATAGATAAAGTATGATAAGCAATATGACAAGTAAATAAAAAATAATGACCGCATTAGCGGTCATTATTGAAAACTAGAATGAGATATTCTGAGTCGAAACTAGATAATTTCGATTTCAGCACCTGCATCTTTCAGTTTAGCAGCGATATCATCTGCTTCTGCTTTAGATACATTTTCTTTGACATTCCCTGGAGCGCCATCAACTAGATCTTTTGCTTCTTTCAAGCCAAGTCCTAGTAATTCTTTTACGGCTTTAACTACATTGAGTTTGCCGGCACCTGCTGATTTCAAAACAACAGTGAATGCTGTTTTTTCTTCTTCTACAGCTGCTGCTGCGGGGCCTGCTGCAACGGCTACTGCAGCTGGTTCGATACCGTAGTCTGCTTTCAGTACATCCGCTAATTCTTGTACTTCTTTTACCGTAAGGTTTACTAATTGTTCGGCTAAATTTTTAATGTCTGCCATGATATTTTGTTTTAATGTGTTTGTTTGATAAAAAATGAATATAAAGGGGCTTGGAAGCTAGTAATTATTCGGCAGCAGCGGCGGGAGCCTCTGATGCTTCGGGGCGGTTTTCTAAAGCAGAAAGTACGCGAGAGATAGGAGATTTCAACAATCCGATTACTTCTCCTATGAGTTCGTTCTTCGTTTTGATATTTTTCAGGGCCACGAGGCTATCATTGCCCATGAAGATATCTTCTCCGATAAGAGCTGCTTTCAATAAAGGTTTGTCCGTTTTGAACTCTTCGCGGATAGAGCTTATCAGCAGAGCGGGTTCTTTAGGGCTGTCGCTAAACATAAGCGCTGTTACGCCATGAAAAGCATCCATTAAACCATTATATTTTTCGTCGTTGAGTGATTGTAGCGCCTTTACGATAAGGGTGTTTTTGGCTACTTTCATTTCCACGGATTTGTCGAAGCACATACGACGTAGTTTGCTTACTTGCGCTACGCTCAATGATTCTGTGTTGGTAACATAAAAGTTACTGTATTGGGCGAATTTCTCTTTGAGTAATTCTATTGTTTGATTTTTTTGTTCTGTAGTCATGATGAAATGTCTTTTAAAAGTTTAATTAATTCAATGCTGACTTCGTATCGATGTATACGCCGGGGCTCATAGTGGTAGCCAAGCTGATACCGCGTACATAAGTCCCTTTGGACGAAGTCGGTTTCAGACGAACGATAGCATTGATTAATTCTTGACAGTTTTCTTGTATTTTTTTAGGTTCGAACGATACACGACCTATAGAAGCATGGATGATACCGGCTTTATCAACTTTGAAAGCGATTTTACCACCTTTTACTTCATTCACAGCCGCACCTACATCATTGGTTACGGTACCTGTTTTCGGGTTAGGCATCAAGTTACGTGGGCCTAATACTTTACCCAAGCGACCGATTTTAGGCATTACGGATGGAGTAGCGATGATTACATCTACATCTGTCCAGCCACCATCGATTTTTTGTACAAATTCGTCCAGGCCTACATAGTCTGCACCGGCAGCATTTGCTTCTGCTTCTTTATCAGGAGTGCAGAGTACTAGTACTCGTTTGGTTTTACCGGTACCATGAGGTAGGGTCACTGTGCCGCGGATAGCCTGGTCGGCTTTTTTGGGATCTACACCCAAGCGGATGTGTAAGTCTACCGAACTGTCAAATTTTGTAC
>DAIUCL010000062.1:0-14600 GCA_036846185.1 Chitinophagaceae bacterium | reverse complement strand
CCACAGGGAGGGAGACTAGTGATGACGGGAGTGGAGAGGCGGAGGCACGGAGCCCACTCCACGACCAGGCAGCACAGACTCCCTCACGAGGACTTGTAGCGGATAGCGTGTTTGCCGTCCAAAATAGACAATGAAATTTTATACACAAATGAATGCGAATGCATACCTTTGAATTATCTATATGATGCAAGCTGACTGGGTATTAAAAATATATGATTTGGTTCGAAAAATTCCACCCGGAAGAGTAAGTACTTATGGCACCATAGCCGATAAAATAGGAACTCGTACTACTTCACGGATGGTGGGATGGGCTATGAATGCCTCACATCGCTGCTCTCCTCCGGTACCGGCACATAGAGTGGTCAACAGGACAGGATTACTCACGGGCCGGCATCATTTTTCAACTCCAACTTTGATGCAAGATTTGCTGGAATCGGAGGGCATCCGCGTTGAAAATAATCAAATAGTTGATTTTCAAAAACATCTATTTACTTTTGAGGATTAATGGCAAAAACTTCCACCAAATCACCCAAGCTGACACTGGATAATGCGAGTCTGGAAGAAGAATTTTTTGAGGATGTGGTGCTATTAGGTATGGTATCGGCATTAACACCCGAAAGTCTGGCCTGGCGTATCAACCAACTGCTAGGGATGGGATTTGCAAGAAATGCAGAAGCGGATATTTTGGTAGACAAACGCTTTCATATTGTGTATGAGTATATAGAACAAGACAAACTGGTAGAGCACTTCCTGTTGTCTAATCGTCATAAAATGCATTTTCTGCTACCGGAGATAAAACCTATTGACTATCTGTGGATGATCAAAGGCTCTCATGTCATACACCAATACACACAAGTGCTTCCTGGCGCTGTATCCAAAATTCAACAAATAGGGTATTGTACGGTGTTGGACTGCTCCAAATTGCCTCATCGGGAGTATCTCATACTTTGACATTTTGTATTTTGTGTTTTATACCTTACTTTAGCCTCAAATTTCGACGTTTATATGCAAAAATTGCTTACCATATTCGTAGTGGCTCTTGCCTTGTTTTTTGTTTCTTGCGAAAAAGAAATAGGTGCACCCAAAGCATGTTTCACCTTTTCGACCGAAACTCCCAAACCGGGCGATTCTGTGTATGTGTTTAACTGCTCCGAAAACTATCAAATCTGGACATGGTATCTGCCGGGAGGAGTCACCTCAAGTGCACGACATAGCTATTTTGTTGCGCCGGCACAAGGCACTTACCCTGTAGCTTTGTTTGTTGGAAACTATGGCCTCAAGGATACAACTACGCTCGTAAGAAGTATCACTGTGAACTAGTATTTTAATTAGCCCGCCGGCAATGCAGTGAATAAAGAGGACAGCCGACACGAATATTATCTACCCTTGGCGGCATCGCTTATACTGCTGCTGGGTATGTGGCTTGGTTTCAAATTATCCGAATCGATCAACAAACAAAGGTCTGAGACATCTATCAATAGTAAGGTCATAAACGAAGCGTCCTCTTTGATTTTGTCTCAGTATGTTGATACGATCAATCCCTCTTTCTTATACTCAAATGCACTCAAGGGCATGATAAACTCACTGGATCCTCACACCACTTGGATTTCATCTGACGAACTGCCGGCTGCAAATGAAGAACTAGAAGGTAGTTTTTATGGTATTGGTGTGGAGTTTTTTTTCTTTCACGACACGTTTACAGTTTCGTATGTCATAGAAGGTAGCCCTGCTCAGCAAAGCAAGCTTCTACCCGGCGACAAAATAGTAGCAGTAAACGACTCCTTGATAGCCGGAAAAAAATTAAGCCATGACGATGTACTAAAAAAAATAAAAGGAGCTCTACATTCCCAAGTCAAGCTGCGTATCCTTCGCCCCGATGGTACTGGGCATACAGCTATCGTAACTCGTGGAGCTGTGCCTCTCCATTCGGTAACCCATGCTTGTATGCTACCTGATAATACGGGCTATCTATCGCTGCGAATGTTCTCCGAAACCACTTATCAGGAATTTGCAGAGGTGCTTACATCGATGAAGAAACAAGGCATGCAGCAGCTCATCATCGATGTAAGGGACAACCCCGGTGGATACATGGAAGCCGTAGGTAAAATATGCAATGAATTGATCGACAAGGTAGATACACTGCTTGTGACCAAAGGCAATAAACATCATAGAGTGATTCGCGCCCAAAAAGGAGGCTTATTTACCACCGGTAAGCTCGCCATACTTATTAATGAACATGCAGCCTCTGCCAGCGAAATACTCGCCGGTGTCATCCAGGATCTCGACCGAGGTATTATCATCGGTAGGCGCAGCTATGGCAAAGGACTAGTACAAGAACAATATGAGCTAGCCGATGGCAGTGCACTCCGCCTCACTACCGCAAGGTATTACTTACCTAGTGGCCGCTGTATCCAAAAACCCTATGAAGATAAACCACTCTCTTACCATCATGAAATCGAAGATCGATTTGAAAAAGGAGAGCTGGATTCTACACTAAAAGTATCTCACTACCCAAGAGATCGCTACACCACTCGTAAAGGTCGAACTGTGTATGGCCACGAAGGCATCCGTCCGGATGTATTTTGCCCTATCAATCGAGATACAAAGAATCAACTCGCTTATGATGAACTACGAACTCTCGTGACCAAAATAGCAAATGACTATTGCTTTCTGTACCAAAAACAATTAGACACATTAAGCTCACCCAAAGCCCTCTATGATAATCAGCAAGTACAAAGTTCTGCACTAAACTACCTACATCAATACATCCGCGACCAAAACCACAAATACTCCCATAAGCTCAACAACCCTGATAAGCTACTTCAAGATGAATACCTAGCCCTAATAGCAAAAGCCAAATGGGGCAAATCGGCCTATAAACAAATCCAATACACCCATGATTATATGATCGAAATGGCTTTAGAATACTTATCCAAAAACAACTAATTTACCTTACCTTCTCTCCGAGTTCCAAATAAGCCAAAAACAATTTCATCGGCTTGAGCTGCTCCAAGAGCAATGCCCTACAAGGGCCATACCCAAAATCCTGCACGGCACTCGCTTGCAGATCTGAGGCCGTGGCATACCCATGTATCGTAACACAAGTATCACTATGATATTTGGCACCGATATAGATATCGTGCTGATGGGCAGCAAACTGATCTTCGCGTATCAATATGCGCTTATGAAATGCTTTGTTGGCCGCTTTCACATCGACCTCTTGCCCGGTGAGCGTCAGCTGCAAATCAGCACCCAATCGGTGCGCAGCAGCATGGGGCAATAACATATCCGGTGCCTCATGGCCCACCCCCTGCTCATGAAGCCACGACGAAAATACCAGTTCGCATAGCTTACCAATACGGATAAAGGAGTAATACTCTTCGGTGCTTACCCCTAGTACATTTTCTCCATAAGATCCTTGCTTATATATATCAGAAAATTGCTCCGCAGCTTTAAGCTGCTCCCTGAGAGGACAACGTGTTATCATACAGTAATGTGTAGGTTATCAAAATAGCCCTTGTATAAAATTCTCATACAAGCAACTAATCGCAGGTAAATATAAGCCATTCTGATAAAAGTTCAAGACTGATATAGCAGTAGGAATCGAAGTGAGAAGGTAACATAGCTAAAACCTAGATTTTGTCGGTCTCTTACATTTTCATCACAGTTCATCGTTATTTAACCTAGCATACGCTATTTTTGCAACAATACTGATACTATGCCAAGCACCAATAGCGAACTCAAACTAACCCGACAGTACGCCCGCGAACTCGACGATGCCGACACCTTATCTCACTACAGAGATCAATTCTTGTTTCCCAAACACGAAGGCAAATCCGCCATCTACCTTTGTGGCAACTCGCTCGGTCTACAACCCAAGCAAGCCAAAGACCTCCTGCTCGAAGAGCTCGACGACTGGGCCACGCATGGCGTCGAAGGCCATTTTAACGCTCGCCGCCCTTGGTTTGCCTATCATACTTTTTTTACCGAATCGCTGGCCTCCCTGGTAGGAGCCAATAGCAAAGAAGTAGTAGCTATGAATACGCTCACCGTGAATCTGCACTTACTCATGCTCTCCTTCTATCGCCCTACCAAAAAACGCTATAAAATCATCATGGAAGCCGGTGCCTTCCCTTCCGACCAATACGCCATGGAGACCCAAGTACGTCTATACGGCTTCGACCCCGAAGAGGCTATTGTAGAAATTAGCCCCCGACCCGGTGAGCATACCCTTCGCCACGAAGACATAGAGAAAACCATACAAAAACACAAAAACAAACTTGCCATCGTGATGATGGGTGGAGTAAACTACTATACCGGTCAATACTTCGATCTCCAACGCATCACCCAGTGGGCACATGAGGCTGGCGCCATCGCCGGCTTCGACCTCGCTCATGCAGTAGGCAATAAAGTGCTTCACCTCCACGACTGGAAAGTCGACTTCGCCTGCTGGTGTAGCTACAAATACCTCAATGCAGGACCAGGTGCAGTGGGCGGTATCTACATTCACGAAAAACATGCCAAAAGCCCAAACACTTTCAAACTTGCCGGATGGTGGGGCCATGACGAAAAAACCCGCTTCAAAATGAAGAAAGGATTCAAGCCTATGAAGACTGCCGAAAGCTGGCAAATGAGCAATGCACAAGTGATGAATATGGTCGCACTCCGTGCCTCTCTCAATCTCTTCGACCAAGTAGGTATGAACACTCTCGCCGAAAAGAGCATGCAGCTCACGAGCTACACCGAGCGTTTGCTCCGAAGCCTCACGAACCTCAACTTCGAAATCATCACCCCCGAAAACCCACTCGAAAGAGGCTGCCAACTCTCCCTCCTCTTTAAGTCGAAGGGCAAACAAGTATTCGAAACCCTTCAGCAGCAAGGAGTGATAGCCGACTGGCGCGAACCCAATGTGATACGCATCGCACCCGTGCCTCTCTACAATAGCTATCAGGATGTATACACCCTCTACGAAATCATGAAGGCCATCTAATAAGGCTCGACTTTGCTTGAGATCACCTCAAAGTAAGTTATCCTTAAAGCCATTTTATATTTTTTGGAGCTCATCGACACGTACCATGTGCATCCACATCGTGCTGTCCGCTCCTATACCTTCGGCAAGCCTTCGGTATATCCACTACCATCACGGCTATTTTTCATCGTCGCAATCATCTGTCGAGGCTCTCACTAATGTCAGTTGGTCGTACTGCAAGGATATCAGCTCAAAGCTACCGCATCCTTCCATCTCATTGGCTCCCACTCTCG
The DNA here is from genome assembly GCA_036846185.1 of Chitinophagaceae bacterium. Taxonomy (GTDB): domain Bacteria; phylum Bacteroidota; class Bacteroidia; order Chitinophagales; family Chitinophagaceae; genus OLB11. The sequence goes on along the minus strand of DAIUCL010000062.1, from coordinate 9,338 downwards.
CTTCAGATCGATGATAAGGACTTGCTGCTGAGAGGCTGCCGTGCCTGGAGGGCGCCGAGGTACGAGGCGGTGCGAAGGCCCATAGGCCATAGCACGGGAGCGATAGCGAACCCCGAAAGGGACGGGTGGATGCCCAAGCTTGAAAATCCGACGATAGCCCCTAAAAAATAGATCTATTGGAGTACTTTAATTACAGGTACTCATTACAAACCTACCCATCCAAAATTACGTCCTATAAATGTGTGTTTTTTGCACTCATTTCCTTACTTTTACGTCCTATGAGAAAAATATTCTTGTTGTTTTTATTGACATTCACCGTATTATTAGCTCAGTCTCAAAACATAGGTGGAGTAATCAATTCCTATGCCTCAGTGTCTGCTATCAACTTTAATGTACTAACAGTAAATACCACCTCCGGCTTTGCCGTGGGCGACAAGATTCTGATTATTCGTATGAAAGGAGCTACAATCGACCAGACCAACTCACCTGCTTATGGCGATACCATCTCGATGAATGAGGCGGGTAAATATACCTTCTCTTACATCATAGCCCTCACCAATAATACGATGACCCTGAGCCCTTTCTGCGATATATTTGGCAGTGCCGACTTTTTGCAAGTGGTGACAGTACCTATCTATCCCAATCCGACCATTACAAGTACCCTTACCTGTCAGCAATGGAATGGCAGCACCGGTGGCATACTCATCTTCGAGACCCCCGGCACCCTTACTATGAATGCCGACATCAATGTGAGCGGCTTAGGCTACCGGGGTGGTGATGTGTGGGGTAGCACCTTCAATTGTGGCAGCACAGGTTACTTTTCAGCACAAGCATTCTTTGGCCCTGAAGGCAAAAAAGGAGAAGGCGTAGCCGAATACATTGTAGGCCAAGAATGTGGCCGCGGCAAGCTTGCCAATGGTGGCGGCGGTGCCTTTGCGGGCAATGCAGGTGCGGGCGGCGGTGGCAATGCCGGAGCGGGTGGCAATGGTGGATATCAGTATAGTGGCTGTGGTGCTACCGCTGTATTTGGCTATGGAGGCATTCCTATACAACATATACCCACTCGCCTCTTCATGGGAGGTGGTGGCGGTGGCCCTCAAGCAGACAATGCGCAGCAAGTATATAATGGGGGCAATGGTGGTGGCATCGTATTTATCCGTGCCAATCAAATAGACGCCAATGGTTTTAATATCGAAGCAACCGGAGAATCTACCCCACAAATCAATGATGAAGGTGCCCCTGCTGGTGGAGCTGCTGGAAGTGTGTACCTCGTTTGCCCCAACTACTCAGGCAGCATGAACATCTTCGCTGCCGGTGGCAATGGCAGTTCTAATTTCAATACCATATTCCAAAGTATGTGTCATGGCCCCGGTGGTGGTGGTGGTGGTGGACTTGTATGGTTTTCGACCGCTACGACACCGGTGAATGTGAATGTATTTACGCAAGGCGGACAGGCCGGCATGGTACTCAATCCGCTGAGTCCTTGCTTCAACACCACTTATAACGCTCAGCCCGGCCAGTCGGGACTTACCTTGTATAATTTTGTACCTACCGATCCTCCCATACCTCCTACTATCAATTTAGGCAACGACACCTTGATATGCGCAGGTGCCACTCTCGACTTAGATGCAGGTACAGGATTTGCCAATTATATGTGGGACAATCTCTTTACCGGACAGATACGTACGGTCGATACCGTAGGTACTTATTATGTAACTGTTTTTACATTACAAGGCTGTACTGCTAGTGATACGATATCAGTATTTTTAGACACTTCTGTGGTGGCTGCTTTTGTACCGGACATTCGCCTTGGCTGTGTGGATGACACGGTGCATTTTATCAACAATTCACTTGGCTCTACTCAGTTTCTTTGGATTTTTGGCGATGGAGGCACTTCTGCAGACCCCAACCCTACGTACGTATACCAAAATCAAGGTATCTATAATGTAACGCTGATATCAGGTAATCCTCCCTGCTTTGATACAGTGAGTACCACGATCGATTTGCGTCATCCTCTCAAAGCAGGGATAGAGGTGAATCAAGACTCTTTGTGCATACCTGAAAATCTGGTGGTAAACGCTAATTTATCTCTCCCCTCCCCCATACTATTTCCCGGAGTATTTCAGTGTGAGTGGATATGGGGCGATGGCACTCCCAATAGTACGGGAGTAACGAATAGTCATTTTTATACAACTCCTGGTACGTATACCCTCACCTTAATTATTACAGATACTCTTGGCTGTAGCGATACGGCCTATTATCAAATCTATGTAGAACAACAACCGGCGGTAGCATTTACCATCTCACAGACACCGGTGTGTGTGGGCGAACCAATCATATTTACACAAACAACAACCAGCAACATCAATAGTTGGACTTGGTATTTTGGCGATGGCGAAGTAGCCGTCAATGAATTGAATCCGACTCATACCTACAGTGATGCCGGCAACTATACGGTTCGATTTACGGGTGATTTTTTTGCTTGCTCCACCGACACCTTGGATGTAGCGCAAAATGTAGTGGTAAACCCCTACCCACAAGTCAACTTAGGTGCAGATACGGCCTTATGCCCGGGTCTCACCAACTCAATCTTGCTTGCCGATATCAATAATTCGGCTGCCATCTACCGATGGAGTAATGGCTCTATAGCAAACAGTATAACGGTAAGTGAGCCCGGTTTATACTGGGTAGAAGCGACTACACCGGGCAGCACTTGTAGCACGGTAGATTCTATCTTTATCGCTCGTGACTGCTATATTAATATCCCTAATGTGTTCTCTCCCGATGGCGATGGCCTCAACGACTTTTTCTTGCCACGCGAAATACTTAGTGCCGGCCTGAAAAGCTTCCGTATGATTCTCTTCAACAGATGGGGTGAAAAAATATTTGAGACAAACAGCATAGATGGGAGAGGTTGGGATGGTAAGTATAATGGTGTACCGCAACCAATGGGAGTATATGTATATTCTATCGATGTGGAATTTATCAATAATATCCGCAAATCTTTCCAAGGCAATGTGACCTTAGTACGATAAAATAATACCTATCTTTCTTAGCCTTTCGTATCTTTGGGGATATTCCATTTAGTATGACTTCACTAAGTAGCGTTGAGCGTATAGACTATGTCAATATAGGGCTCTTATTTATCTCTTGTATTTTGGCATTTGTGATGCCTTTTGAATTATTTTTGTTTGCCTATGGTGTATTGGGCCCATTGCACTATCTCACTGAGATATCGTGGCTTCACGACAAAAACTATTACTCGACAGACCGTAGAGACGTCGTATTGTTGGTCATTATCTCTTTATTTCTTACCGTCATTACGCTCAAAGATTATTTTCATGTGAGCGAGTTTGTAGACAATATCATCTATGGCTTATCAGGCTTAGAGTTGGAACAAGAGAGACATCAGGCATTGTACAAGTACACTAATCGACTCATATTTATTGCTTTTGCCAGTTCCTTATTTTTTGCATTTATCAAAAACAATAAAATGAAGTTGGTAGGCATAGTCGTCACGGTGTTACTGTCTTTTATATCCGACAGATTGTTGTTATTCTTTTCAGTATTCTTACCTACTTTGATTCATGTATTTTTGTTTACTTGGCTATTTATGTTTTACGGAGCACTCAAGAACAAGTCAAAGCCCGGCTTAGTGTCTGTGGCATTGCATGCACTAATTCCATTTATCCTTTTTTATTCCTTTCCTAATCAACCCTTTATTGCAGTCACAGACTATGGTAAAACGGCTTACAAAGAATTTCAAACACTCAACACCATTATTATTAATCTCCTGAATGATAGCCGAGCCGGGGATGGAGATATCGTACAACAAATCTATCATTCCGGTACCGGTATAGCAATCATGCGTTTTATTGCCTTTGCCTATACATACCATTATCTCAACTGGTTTTCGAAAACCAAAGTAATACGCTGGCATGACATACCCAAAGCGCGCTCCTTATTCATTGTTGCCTTATGGATCGTATCTGTAGTGCTCTATACCATCGATTATTCACTTGGATTCAAATGGCTTTTTCTATTAAGCTTCATGCATGTGATGGTAGAATTCCCTCTTAACTACATTTCATTTGTAGGCATATTCAGAGAGCTGAGCGGCAAAGGAATGAAACATAGTGTCAACTAATTATAACCCTACTTAATTATATGAAACAACTTATTTGCATCATAGCCTGTACCCTTCTATCCGTATTACATACACAGGCACAAATGGCTTACTACAGCTCTGCCTTCGGCAAAAATGGAAATGACTTAAAAACAGAATTGCATCAAATCATCAAAAATCATACTACACAAGTCTGGCCGCTTTGGTCTCTATTTTCGTCAACAGACAATAAAGGAAACAATATCGTTTGGGATATCTATTCAGATAATCCGGGAGGAGTAGCACCCTATACTTTTCAGCTAGGCTCTAACCAGTGTGGCAGCTACACTCAAGAAGGCGATTGCTACAATCACGAACACACATGGCCTAGTACCTACTTCAATGATGGTATGCCTATGCGTACCGATCTTCATCATGTACTACCTACCGATGGATTTGTCAACAACAAACGGAGCAATTTCCCGTATGGTATAGTTAATGGCGCTATATCATGGACTGCAATGAATGGGGGCAAACTTGGTAAATCCAACAACTACCCGGGCTACACACTGAATGTATTTGAGCCTATCGATGCTTACAAAGGAGACATAGCTCGCATATACTTTTACATGAGTACGCGATACCAAGGTGAAGATACAGGGTGGAAAGATTGGGAAATGGCCAATGGAGCTCAACTCACCCAAGCCGCTATTACACTACTCTTACAGTGGCATCACGACGACCCCGTATCACAAAAAGAGATTGACAGAAATAATGCCGTAGCCAATATTCAAAACAATAGAAACCCATTTGTAGACTACCCAATGTTTGCCGACTGTGTATGGGGAAATGGTGATTGCACTTCATTATCTACCCATGACATACAGATGGAGCAATTTATCTCAATTTACCCAAATCCAAGTTCACAATACATCTCTATCCTATATCATGCACAAAATATAGAATGCCACTCTATTCAGATTTTAGATATCAAAGGTGTACCGGTTTATCAATCGAACTCCTCAGCTGATAAGATAGACATTAGCCATTTTGCTCCGGGACTATACATTATTTCTTTTCATACCAATAAGGGCATCTATCACCGTAAAATGAGTAAAAATTAATCATGACCATACTAGAACAGCTCCGCAAAGAACTTGCGGACTACCCCAATACCCAATTGGTAGCCGTATCCAAAACAAAACCTGTCGACAAAATACTAGACTTATATCATGCCGGCCAAAAAGACTTTGGGGAAAACAGAGTACAAGAACTATGCGACAAAGCACAAAAACTCCCTAGCGATATTCGTTGGCACCTCATCGGTCATCTTCAGACCAATAAAGTAAAAACAGTATTACCCTTTGTATATCTCATTCACTCAGTAGACAGCTTAAAACTTTTAATAGAAATAGAAAAACAAGCAGCTAAACTAGACAAAACTATCGATGTACTGTTGCAGATACATATCGCCAGTGAGGACACCAAGTTTGGTCTAGACAAAAAAGAATTGATAGAACTCATGGAGCAGTATACACATATATCCAAACCATATCCCCATATACGAATCAGAGGACTGATGGGAATGGCAACCAATACTACTGATCTGAATCAACGAAAAAAAGAATTTACCGATTTGCGTCAAACATTTCAGTTTGTCAAAGATAGCTATATGATTCATACTTCTGATTTTACAATATTGTCGATGGGCATGAGCGACGACTACCCCATAGCACTCAAGTGTGGAAGTACCATGCTCCGAATTGGCAGCATGCTTTTTGGAAGCCGTTAATTAGAAGTATATTTAGCCAGTGGATACCACGTCAAACCAATACAAACCGAAAAAATGGCAACAATGGGCCAGCTACATTGCGCCCATACCCCTTGAAAAAATACAGACCGAAACGCACCTGCTTAAAGTTGAATTATATTTAAATCAACTCATGCTCAGCACCAAAGAGGCTGTCTATTCTTTCGGCAATTTGTATCGTCCATACAAAGTACCCTACTCACACATCAAGCAAGAACTATCACAGGTACAACACTTTTTGATGCTCGGAACGGGACTCGGTAGCGGACTGAAAATATTACAAAAAGACTGGGGAATATATCCCAAAGCAGATTTGGTAGACATAGACCCTACTATCATCTACCTCAGCCAAAAATACATGAATCTCAACAAACACCATAATGTGCAATGGCACTGCACCGATGCCTCATCATTCATTGCTACCTGCATCGATAGCTATGACTTTATAGGCGTAGATCTGTTCATCGATATGAATGTACCCAACTATTTCAAATCAGTAGAATTCTACAAGCTGCTTCACAACCGACTTCACACCAATGGAATATGCCTCTTCAACAATATATTCTTTAGCAGCAACGAACGAGCCATAATTCAAGATAGAATCAGTTCCATTTTCTCTAAGGTAAACATGATCGACAGACAAATGAATACCTTCACTATCGCTTACAAATAATATATACGAACCATCAACTTAATTAATAGGCAATACCACACGCTTTTTGTTTTTAGCCTTCATCTCATCCGGTATACCAGATAGCAAACTGTCAATGAACGCAATAGCCAATTTGTTTTTAGTGAAATACTTATTCGTCACCATGCTAATTTCACGAGTAGGAACTGGATCCTTAAAGGTGCGAACTTGCGAAAGGATATCCTCACCCAAACCGCTCATACTTAGCTCGGGAATGATCGTATATCCACCATTGATATCCACCATACGGATAAGTGACATAATAGATCCCGAATTATAATTAAAGGGATTTTGTGCCCCATAAAAACGTTGCTTGCCACAAAGATTGATAACTTGAAAACGCATACAATGCTCATCGCTCAGCGACCAGATGTCTGAAGGATCTAAATCTTCAGGACTAATTTGTTTTTTATTAAGCAGCTTGTGATCTTTCGCAGCATATACTACATAGGGTTCATGATAAAGCACATTTTCTTTAAGAGATTTCTCATACAGTGGCGTACTTAAGATACCAAAATCCAAATCCCCATCTTTCAATTTAGACACGATTTGATCCGTTGTAATTTCCGTAATGGAAATATCTAATTTCGGATGTTTTTTTACAAATGACTTTAAGGTGACAGGCAATATACTAGGTGCTACAGTAGGTATTACACCAATGTTCAAAGAACCAATCAACTCTTCTTTTTGAGAGCGAATAAGTTCATCGATCTTATCTCGCTCAAACAACACATTACGAGCCTGTTCCAAAATCTTTTTACCCATATCAGTAGCAATGATAGGATGATGATTACGATCAAAAATTTTCACACCTAATTCCTCTTCTAACTTTTGTATTTGCATACTCAGCGTCGGTTGAGTTACAAAACACTTTTCAGCAGCAGTAACAAAACTACCATTTCTCTCTACAGCTACGATGTATTCAATTTGAGTTAGCGTCATTTGTATAAATTTTGACTATAAAGGTACACAATAGTTATCATATTTTGCATTATTTTAAAGTAATATTGCAACATGGATAATTTGATATATCATCAATTAAAATTATTAGAAGGTCAATACTTCTCGTACAGCCTATCGATGGCAGGCCGATGGCTCAATTACAAATTAGAAAAAGTAGAACCCGGCTATATTGAAGCGAGCATTGAGGTACGCGAAGAAATGACCAATCCGGTCAAAAATATACATGGTGGCATCATCGCACTTTTGTGCGACGAAATCGCAGGGCTCGCATTTTACAGTCAGGGAAAACAACACTTTTATACCACCGTAAACTTAGCAGTCGACTATCTCTACAGCGCTTCAATCGGTAGCAAGGTTACTGCCATAGGACGTGTAATGCGCTCTGGCAAAAAAATCGCCAATGTAGAATGTCATGTGTATGACGAACAAAAACAACTCATCGCTCATGCCAAATCAAATTTAGTCAACACCGAAAAAGACATTTTTGATCTTACTATTCATCATTCATCGAAATCATAGTATCTTGCGCCATGCTTTTCAACAAAAAAATCGTAGTCGTTCTGCCAGCATACAACGCCGGCAAAACCCTTGAGAGGACTTACAACGAAATCCCTTTCGATATAGTAGACGACACGGTACTTGTTGACGACCTCAGCAAAGACGATACCATACAAGTCGCCACCCGACTCGGCATCAAACATATCGTACAGCACGATAGCAACAAAGGCTATGGAGGCAATCAAAAAAGCTGTTACGACAAAGCACTCTCCATAGGAGCCGACATAGTAGTCATGCTACATCCCGACTACCAATACACCCCCAAGCTCATTCCCTCCATGTGTTATCTAATTGCACAAGATTTATACCCAGTAGTACTTGGCTCTCGTATACTAGGCAAAGGTGCCCTTCGTGGCGGGATGCCCATGTACAAATACCTCTTCAATCGGTTTCTTACCCTTACCGAAAACATTCTCATCGGCCAAAAACTCAGCGAATACCACACCGGCTATAGAGCCTTCTCCAAAGAAGTACTTCACAGTATCAATTACAAAGCCAACAACGACGACTTTGTATTCGACAACGAGATGCTCTCACAAATATTCATGGCCGGATTCGAAATAGCCGAAGTCACCTGCCCCACCAAGTATTTCGACGACGCCTCCAGTATAAATTTTCGTCGCAGTGTACAATACGGATTGGGCGTTCTTCGTGTTTCACTCATTCATCGACTTCACCTCTGGAGACTGATCAAACACCCTCTCTACATCAAATAATACAGATTCGCCCATCATATTCTTTTGGGGCTATCCTCACACATTCTATCCTCAACTACTTTCCGTCCCTTACGGGGTACGCTTCGCTTCCGTCTTTCGCTGTGCTACAGACCGCCTCGTACCTCGGCGCCCTCCAGGCACGGCAGCCACCTAGCTTCAAAACATTATTCAACAACCCCTGCGAAAATAAAAAGTAGTCCACAAAATACTTATCATATAAATTTAGCACAATATCAAACACTTTATTCCACTATTTGTATATCAAATATATAAGCTATAAATATACATTCATTAAGAATGGCGAGCGATGCTCGCCATTCTTAATGAATCAATCAGTATGTTATCTATGATGTGGTGTTGTGTCAAAGTAGCTACACTAGCGTGCTACCTGTATCGGCACCAAAAATCGCTCACCATCTATCAATACTCGTAACATATATGAGCCATTAGCATAACCCTTGATATCGATTTGGTGTTCCAAGATTCCTTGTGGCG
>DAIUCL010000061.1:0-14625 GCA_036846185.1 Chitinophagaceae bacterium | reverse complement strand
ATATGAATATAAATACACAAAATATAAAAGAAACAAAAGTTATGTCAACTGCAGAATTTGACCAAAGGGCTTTGGATGCCATGTGTGTCAATGAAAGTCAGCTGGAACACAAATGGTATCACAACATGAAATACCTTTTAGTAGGTATTGGCTTTGGAATCATTTTTGTGAAGGGAGAAATCATTTCTTGGTTTCGAATTCAGGAGATGTTTCGCCTACAGTCTTTTCACATGTATGGTGTGATTGGTAGTGCAGTAGTAGTGGGAATACTATCAGTATGGATTATCAAGAAGTTTGATATCAAAACTATATACGGAGAAAAAATTACCATACATCCTAAGACCTTCAATAAAGGCCAGATTATTGGAGGATTATTATTTGGAATAGGTTGGGCTATCACTGGAGCATGTCCGGGTCCATTGTTTGCTCAGATAGGTAGCGGTGCTTCTGTGATAGTACTTACACTCTTGAGTGCGATAGCCGGCACCTGGGTATATGGCCGATTTAGAGACAAATTGCCTCATTAATACACACACTACAAGCACACGGTATGAATTCGGATTTACAAGATAAAGAATCACAAAAACTCTTGAAAGTAGTAAGTTACCTGATTCAATTGGTACTACTTTTGGTGTTGGGTATACTTCTTACGCCCATCATCATTTGGAAAGGAGATGCCATTATTCAATATTTTACACCCAAACTAAAGGAGCCAATTGCAATGGAACTTCAAAAGGATACCATTGCCTATTGGAAAGCAAAAGACTTGAGCCTGATCGAAGATAAAAATACCAGAGAGCTGGCAGAATATGGTAAAGAACTCATTGTACACACTTCGAATTATCTTGGACCCAAAGGTTCTGTGGCATCCATCTCTAACGGACTTAATTGTCAAAACTGTCATTTGGAAGCCGGCACGAAAGTATATGGAAATAATTATGGTTCTGTAGCAAGTACCTATCCCAAATTAAGACCTCGAAGTGGAGCTATTGAGGATATTTACAAGCGTGTCAATGATTGCTTCGAACGAAGCCTTAATGGAAAAGCTCTGGATACTCTCAGCAAGGAAATGCAAGCAATCAAAACCTACATCAATTACATTGGCTCTAATGTACCTAAGGGTCAGAAAGCTATAGGTAGTGGGCTAAAAGACTTAGATTTTTTAAACAGAGCAGCTGATACCAGTAAGGGAGGAATGGTATATGCTACTAAATGCAAAACATGCCACATGCCACAGGGAGAAGGTCAACTATCTCCCGATGGTACAGCTTATAGCTATCCTCCACTATGGGGCAAGAATAGTTATAATGATGCAGCCGGATTATACCGCCTGAGCAACTTCGCAAAATATGTGAAATATAATATGCCTCAGGGGGTAAGTCATGGTGAACCTCAACTCAGTGATGAGGAGGCTTGGGATGTAGCCGCTTATGTAAACTCCCAAGCTCGCCCTCACAAAAATACTCCACACGACTGGCCGGACATAACCAAAAAACCAATAGACCATCCTTTTGGGCCCTATGCAGATTCCTTCTCCGAAAAGCAGCATAAGTATGGGCCTTTTAAACCGATCGCTACTCAACGAAAAAAGGCAGAGAAAAACGCCGAAAAAAAATCTTAATTTTACCTATATGACATATCGTACTCTTTTACTCATCTTTATCCTAAGCCTTTTCCACATCACAGATTCCATTGCCCAACAACATAAAATTGTGTTTCAATTTACGAATGGTAATGATACCCTGCAACAAAAGGCATTTGTAAAACAACTTCAAAATTTAGCAGATCACTGGCCTGATGCCCAATTTGAGGTAGTAGTTTATAATCAGGGACTTGAATTGCTGATGACACAAACAAGCCGTTATTCGACCGAATTAACAGAATTACAAAGCAAGGGTATTCATTTTGTAGTATGTGAGAACACCCTCAAAAATAGAAAAATTAATAAAGAAGCTTTTATACCTATAGTTAGCTATGTCAAAGCAGGAATAGCCGAAATAGTAGAAAAACAAGAGCAAGGCTGGAGTTATATCAAAGGAGGATTCTAAAAACAATAATCATGGAAAAGAAACAAACACCAAGAAGAAATTTTATAAAACAAGCAGCCATGGGACTTGGCGCTTTAGCCCTGACACCCTTACATAGTGCAGCTGCTACAATGGAAGATCTTTCAGAAGATACTACAGACTCCGAAAAACCATGGACGCTATCCATCATACAGACAACAGATGTACACTGCCAAATTCATGCTCATGATGAATTGTTTTGGGAAAACAATCAAGCGACATTCAGAACCACAGGAGGCTACGCACATATGGCTACTTTGTTTGATAAATTGCGCGAAAAAAACAAACATCTATTTTTTATAGATACCGGCGACATGTTTCAAGGTAGCCAACTCAGTGTACAAACACAAGGTGATGCTTATGTACCTATACTCAATGCATTGTATTATGACCTCTACCTGCCCGGAAACTGGGAGGTAATCTACGGAAAGAAAAAAATGCAAACACTATTGGGACGATTAAATGCTCCCAAAATATGTGCCAATATGTACCACGATCTCGGTGAAGACAAACGAGGTGAACTCATATTCCAACCCTATTATATCTGGCATGTAAATGGCGTTAAAATCGGTTTTTTAGGTTACACCGATCCATTAGTACCCATACGCCAAAGTCCTAATTATAGCAAGGGAATCATCTACTCCAAACCCGAAGAAAATCTTAAACATTATGTCAATGTGCTAAGAGAGCAGGAAGGCTGCGCTTATGTTATCATCATTGCACACTTGGGACTTTCTCAGCAGATAGCACTTGCGAATATGCCCGAATGCCAAGGCGTTGATTATATATTGGGTGGTGATACACATGAGCGAGTTCGCAAACCTATCCAATGTACGTATGCCAAAGTAGTAGAGCCTGGTGCCTTTGGCTCCTTTGCCGGTAAGCTCGACTTACAGATACAGAACGGAAAAGTGATCAAAGATGACTACGAACTGATAGAAATCAATAGCAAACGTTACAGGGCAAATCCTAAGATGGAACGACTACTGGATCAGGTAGAAACCAATTTTCAAGACAGTATACATCAAATCATAGGATATAGTACGATCCCTCTATATCGATACTTCGTCGTCGAAAATCCAATAGATACGATGATACTCAATGCACTCCATTGGAAATTTCCATCTATCGATATCGCTCTCTCCAATGGATTTAGATTTTGTCCACCGGCAGCCACTCCGGATCATACAGGACATATACCTATCACACAAGGATACCTCTTTGATATGTTGCCCGTCGATAGTACCGTGCGTACTGCCGAAGTAACCGGTCGGCAGCTTCGTTCATGGCTGGAGAAAGAATTAAATAATGTATTTGCCAAAGATGCCTCCAAACGATTTGGTGGTTGGGTAGTGAAGTTCAAAGGAATCAAAGTCCGTTTTAATGCATTCCATGACGAAGGCAAACGAATAGAGAGCGTATCGGTCAATGGTGAAGCACTCGACGATACAAAGAAATACTCCATTCTTGCCTGCGAGCGCGATGGCGATCCCGCAGATATGCTCTGCCGCATAAAAGGAGTACAAAATGCCAAAAATACAAACGCTACATTGCACAGTGTAATCAAAGAATACCTGACAGTAAACTCTCCGGTAACTCCTACACCACAACGCAATGCGGTGATACTCGATGCACCCGATACACTACTGTCACAAGTACATGGAGTAGATTATATCTTTCGATAATCCAAGCATTCGCTCCCCTCAATTTAACTTATCAAAACGTGTTTGAATGAAATCTATTATTGCCTTTGTAATAGTCACTTCGCTATTTGCAATAGCCTCACCCTTACTCTATGCATAACATCAAGAATTGCACGAAAAACCCGGTATTTGGGCTGGTAAGCATCATCATACGCACGACAGTAGCTCTCTACTAGCAGCCTTCAAAAATGGGCATTTCAATGGCCATTTTCGATACTTCTTCATGGCTACAGATAATGAACAGAATCTTACCGATTATTATGCCAATGCTGCCGGAGGAGGTCTTCGTTTCGAAACCGCGCCCTTTCGCAGACTTCAGTTTGGTGTCAGCGGATTTTATATATTCAATATCGGCTCCTCAGACCTCAGTCAAGTAGACTTTCTCAGTGGTCAAACCAATCGGTACGAAATAGGACTCTTCGATATCGAAAATCCGAGAAACAAAAAAGACTTGGATCGCCTCGAAGAACTGTACCTGCGTTATCATCACAAGCAACTCAAAATCACCTTTGGCAGACAACTCATCAATTCTCCATTTATCAATCTTCAAGACGGACGTATGCGCCCCACCGGTGTAGAAGGTCTCTGGATAGAAGCCAGCCCACACAAAAAGCTAAAACTTGAAGGCGGTATCCTCTATGCCATATCTCCTCGAAGCACCACACGTTGGTATTATGTAGGCGAATCAATAGGCGTGTACCAGGGGGGAGTATCCGAAAGTGGTACCAAATCAAAGTATGGCGGCAATACAGAAAGTAACTATGTGATCAATACCGGTATACAATACCAGCCAAACAATCAGCTACAACTCAAAGCATGGAATCTCTTTGTAGATAATATATTCAATACCACACTGCTTCAGGCAGACTATAAATATCCGCTCAATAATAAAACAGCACTCCTCATAGCTGCACAAAATATTACACAATCTGCCATAGGTAATGGAGGCAATATTGACCCTGCCTTAGCCTACATCAGCAAGCAATCTACTGCATTCACCTATGGTGCTCGCATAGGTATCAAGCAAGCCAAATTCGAAATCAATGCCAACTATAATCGTATAACAGCCTCCAGTCGCTATCTCATGCCGCGCGAATGGGGGCGCGACCCTTTCTTTACCTTTATGCCGCGCGAGCGCAATGAAGGGATGGGTGATGTACATGCCTTCGTACTCAAATCCAATGCCGCTTTTTACCAATCATCACTCAAGGTAGGCCTGTCTTTAGGACATTTCAAAACACCCCATGTAAGTAATACTCGCCTCAATAAATACGGGCTGCCCTCTTACCTCCAAGTCAATGCTGATCTACGCTACTCTTTCGACGGATTTTTCAAAGGCCTGGATGTACAATTCATGCCCGTCCTCAAAATTCGTACAGGAGATGATCTACAAAAAAAGCGATTCGTTCACAACAAAAACAATATGGTTCTATACAATCTAGTACTTAACTACCATTTTTAAGTAATTGCAAGCACATTTTTAATGCCAGAAACAATTTATTCTTTAAGAATCACTCAGGAGCTCATCGACCCGTACAACCTGCAACTACTTCGTGCTTTTCCGCTGTATCCCTTCGCCCCACACACAATAGGCTCTGCCGCTACGGGGATGCCGCTTCAATCACGGCTATACCTCAGGGTCTGAATTTCTATTGGGCAACAAACAATGCAATCAACTAAATTCAAAGCATGGATCAAGAAAATACCCCATCACCACAGACATACATGAGATCCTATACATCCTCGTACAAAGTGATGAACAATGAACTGTAGCCGAAAGGCTGCCGTGCCTGCAAGGCCACGAGGCACGAGTGGGTGCCGACTCGTATAAGTACACTTACGATCATGACTCCAAATATCTTATACGAGTCGGTACGGCACCCTGTAAGGTGCGGATGCCAGATGATTTACGTACTACGATGAGAGCCCCAAAAATCACAACACAAGCAATCACCTATTGATGCATCAGCCAAAATGTGTTCTAAAAATTCTATCTTTGCTACACATTATACATCCCCAGCACTTTGCCACTCACTATAGTACCCACACCCATAGGCCATCTCAAAGACATGAGCTACAGAGCCATAGAAGTATTACAGACGGCCGATCTTATACTGGCCGAAGACACGCGTACCTCATCCGTACTTCTTGCTCACTACGCTATCAAGACACCCATGCGCTCTTATCATCAGCACAACGAACATAGCAAAGTACAAGGTATAGCCGATGAAATAGAAGGTGGAAAACACATAGCACTTATTAGCGATGCCGGTACTCCTGGTATTTCAGATCCCGGATTTTTGCTAGTCAGAGAATGTGTACAAAGGCAGATACAGGTACAATGCTTGCCTGGAGCTACCGCCTTTGTGCCTGCACTGGTATGTAGTGGATTTCCGATAAATCGATTTGTGTACGAAGGATTCCTTCCCCTCAAGAAAGGGCGTCATACCTTATTTACTCACTGGCAAAAAGAAGAAAAAGCAATCGTGTTTTATGAAAGTCCGGTGCGCTTGGTCAAGACCTTGAAAGAAATAAAAAAATATTTAACCGATGACAGACTCGTATGTGTGAGCCGCGAAATCAGCAAAAAGTTTGAAGAACATCGGCGTGGAACGTTCGACGAAGTCATTGCACATTTTGAATCAAATGCACCACGTGGCGAGATAGTCGTCGTAATCAAAGGCGCCGATTAGTCTGCGAACTTATTTCAATATCATGTATCAAGTACACTTATATTTGCCCCATGTTTTCTGAGGCATCCACATTTCTTAAAGATTCTACGATACTGGATATACAAGCTATACACCAAGCCGGATCGGACAGATCGTATCAGCGTATTGTAACCGATAAAGGTAACTATATCCTCTGTCATAACAGCGATCAAAAAGAAAATGAAACCTTCTTTTATTTGACAGAATTATTTAAGTCTATTGCCTTGCCGGTACCTGAGTTATACTGTATCAGCAGCGATCGCACACAGTATCTGCTCAGTGATGAAGGGTATGAATGCCTACTCGATCGAGTGCTTGCACAAGGATATACCTCAGAGGTATATTCATTATATCAGTCGGCATTATCTACTCTGGCGTATCTGCAAGTACGGGGTAATCAACTCATGGATTATACCCACTGTGTAGCAGCACAGCGATTCGACAAGCAAGCCGTGATAAATGATTTGAATTATTTCAAACAATATTTTCTCGACTTTCATGCCATAGCGTATGACTCGAAAAATCTAGAACTAGAATTTCATCAAATAGCTGAAAATATTGATGCAATTCAAGACCGCCACTTGATGTATCGTGATTTTCAGGGTCGCAATATCTTGCTGAATCAACACAAAATAGCCTTTATCGATTATCAGGGTGTCATGCAAGGGCCTCTCGTGTATGATGTAGCATCACTATTGTGGCAGGCAAAGGCTGCTTTGCCCACTGAGTGGAAAAAATCGCTCTACAACTATTACAAAGACGTACTGAGTAAATATACCTCGATACAATCCGGTAGTTTCGACACAGAATATAGCATCGTGGTACTGGTACGATTACTGCAAGTACTAGGAGCCTATGGTAAAAGAGGCTTAGTAGAGCAGAAACAACATTTTATACAAAGTATACCACTGGGTCTGCAGCATTTGGCTGCATGGAATGCGATGTATCAACTGTCAGCTTTGCCCATATTACAATCAATTATCTACTATATATCCACCGACACATTCATAGCAAAATATAATTCATGAATACACAAAATGACCATAACGCACTTACTGTAAAAGTGAGAAGTTTTTCTTACAAAAAAGGAATACCCCACGATGAGTCTGGCAATGGCGGAGGATTTGTATTTGACTGTAGAGGAATCTTAAATCCGGGCAGATACGAACCCTATAAAAAACTAACAGGAAAGGATAAAGAGGTAATTGAATTTTTAGAATCAAAAACGCGAATAGCTGAATTCTTAGATGCTGCTACAAAAGCAGTCTCTATCAGTATAGACGATTATATAGACCGAGGATTCGCTCATCTTATGATCAGTTTTGGTTGTACCGGAGGACAGCATAGATCTGTGTATAGTGCTGAATATATGGCGAAATACATCCGAATACATTATGATGTAAATGTAGAGCTATGGCATGTGGAGCAAGAAGCCAAAGGATGGAAGAATGAGTAGCTTTTCATACGGGTCAAAATCATCTTGTACCTAAAGAACACAAACACTAATGTATATTTGTAGTAAATCTTTTTCAATGAAGAATATATACAGCGCATTTTTATTGTTCATTCTTCCTATGATTTCGATGTCGCAGACGGCTTCGATCAAATGGTGGTACGATGTGAAAGATTCTGGATTTGGGATGGCAGCAGCAGGAGATATAGACAAAGATGGTATAAAGGAAATCGTATTTGGTTGTTATCGCAATGATAGTTGTATCTATGTGCTGAATGGAAATAATGGCACTCTTCAATGGAAGTATAATGCAAAAAGTGGCATGGCAGAAGGATGTAATGATGTAGCCATACTCTTGTATGATGTAGACAATGATGACACATTGGATGTAGTGGTCCCTTCTTCCTGTAATCCTAAGACATTCTGCTTCAATGGTAAAAATGGAAGCATCAAATGGCAAACGAATACAGCCGGTAGTGATTCACCTCCTACAATTGGAGATTTGAATGGCGATGGTAAGCAAGAAATTTTGCATGGAGGATTTGATGGTAAAATATTATGTATCAATGCGGAAGATGGTAGTATAGCATGGTCGCATATGGTGTTCTCCAACTCATGGGTACAAACAGCTCCGACCTTAGTAGATCTTGATGGCAATGGAGCCCTGGATATCGTGGTAGCAACTTGGGCATTCAACCCTGATACCAGTAGGATGTATGCTTATAGGGGTATAGACAGATCATTGATGTGGAGTGTGCCGATGTCCAAAATGACCTATCATGGTACTGCTGTAGGTGATGTAGATAATGATGGTAAACCGGAGTTATTTATAGGAGATTACAATGGAATGGTATATTGTATCAATGGAGAAAATGGAACTATTGCCTGGACTTATCAGGCATCGGTCTATGTAGGAGCTCCTATTACATTAGCCGATGTAAATCAGGACGGACAATGTGATGTGATATTTTGTGACGGATATGGAGTGGGGGTACTGGATCGATTTGGAAATTTGATGTGGTATTATAATATTCCATCTTTTGGTCAGACGTTTCGAGGAGTAGCAGTAGCAGATGTAGATGGCGATTGGATGCCGGATATAGTGTTCGGAACGAATACCGGCAGTCTGTACGCGTTGAGAGGAGCTACAGGAAGCCTCCTATGGACGGTTGATTTAAAAGCGCATATAGGGAAAGATTTTGATATTAATCATGCACCTCTTATATCGGATTTTGATAATGATGGCTTGATGGACATATTTATAGTGGGTGGGAAAACCGATTATCCCAATTTTCAGAGTAATTATGGAAGAGCCTATATGGTAAGCGCAGGTCCGGGTCATGGTCCGGACTGGCTCATGTTTCAACATGATATCCGAAGACAATCTAATCGCTGCCATTTTCCTATGGGAGTAGAAGATATGCAACGTAGAGAGTATATAAATCTGTATCCCAATCCATCCAAAGATAGATTTAAGATAGAAACAAGTCAAAAGGCCATTATGCAAATACATTCGCTTCATGGACAACCTGTGAAGTACTCCGAATTGAGTATAGGTATTAACCATATAGATGCAGGGGAACTTCAGTCCGGAATATATTCTGTGACGGTTATGTGCGACAAACAAACTAAAGTCATAAAATGGTTGAAAGAATAAATGAAGGCAATAGAGATTAGATTTGTGATTGTCGCAAATTCAGAATAAAGAGATATTTTTGAATCGATGTTTGCCATTGTAGATATAGAAACATGTGGTCCAAAATTTGCTTACGAACGCGGTCGAATCACAGATATTTGTATTCTCGTACACGATGGCTTGCAAGTAATAGACAAGTTTTCTACGCTGATTAATCCTGAATGTTATATTAGCTCATTTTATACCAAATTGACAGGTATAACGAATGAAATGGTAGCCAATGCACCCCGATTTCACGAAGTAGCTAAAGAAATACTATCATTTACAGAAGGCAAATTGTTTGTAGCACACAATGTTTCCTTTGATTATAATTTTATTAAGGATGAGTTTGCATCACTTGGTTTTAGGTTTAAACGTGACACAATGTGCACTGTAAAGCTCAGTCGTAAATTGCTACCAGGAAAAGCCTCCTACAGCCTGGGCAATCTATGTGAGTCTATAGGTATAACCATTGAAAATAGACATAGAGCAGAGGGTGATGCCGTGGCTACGGCCAAATTATTGGATGTTCTATTGCAATTAAAGTCGCAGAGTAAAGAATTTAAGACTGCATCTGTAGCTCGTATTATGACCTCTAGAATAGATCAAATTAAAAAGTATATACTAGACAAGCTACCATCAAGTTGTGGTGTCTATCATTTTTTAGATAAAAATGGAGAAATTATTTATATCGGCAAGAGCGTTGATATGTATGCCAGAGCGGTGAGTCATTTTAATACAGATACAGCTAAGTCTAAAGAGATGTTGAGTGCTTTATACAATGTATCTTACATCGAAACAGGAAGTGAATTGATAGCTTTATTGCAAGAGTCGGAAGACATTAAATTGCATAAACCTCGTTTTAATTCTATGCGTAAGAAAGATGTATTTACTCATTCAATAGATGCCAATAATAACGAGGGTATCATGCAACTTAAAATAATACCTTTTGAAGAATCTAGAAATCCAATAATCGTATTTACATCGTATGCATCAGCAAGAGAGTGTATGGATAGATGGATTGAAGGGTACAGATTATGCTTACATCAATGCGGTTTGACTGAGGGGCTAGGTCCATGTTTTCATCATCAGATAGAAAAGTGCGATGGTATCTGTGCTGGTAAAGAAGAGGTAGCAACATATAACGAAAAAGTACAAACTATAATAGCTGAACTTCGTTATAAATATAAAACATTCATGCTCATTGATAAAGGGCGTCATGCAGAAGAAAAATCATTTGTGCTGGTGAAAAATCATCGATATGTAGGGTATGGATACATGGATGAACATGCTACGATAAGTGATATTGATGATCTAATGTCTTGCTTAGTGTCTATGACGTATTATCCTGATTCAGATGCAATCATCAAATCGTGGATGAAACAGAAAAAACAACAGGTTAACGTGATTGAAAAGTAAGTCGGTAGTTTTTTAGTCTTTGCGGAGTAGTAGCATTGAATCATTGTTACGACCAACAAGAACATGTAGTTGATTTTCAATCATTATTTTTCGTAGTTTTTTTACATCACCGGGTGTAAAGAACCCACTTTCTTTTACGGAGAGTGCTGTAAATTTTCGTTCAGCGCTACCAATAAGACAAAGTCCTATACCGGCATCTATTCTACCGGTTTCGACCTCGGTGGCATATTCATTGCCGGCAAGTAAAAGGTCTGTGATACCATCGTTGTTGATATCATGAGTGAGAATAGATTTGACAGGAAATAATTGAGCTTCTTTTGGTAAATATTTACTGGTAAATTGAAGATTGCCTTCATTGTACAGAACTTGACTTACCATATCGTTGGCTTCCAAGTGTAAAGCTTCAGCGAGTTGTTCGGCGGTAAATATATCTTGTATAGTGGCAGTAGAATAGGTTTTATAGCGCAAAAATTTCTTTTTAAGATAGACCATTTGGTCGAGCAGATTGTCTCTGATAGCCATTGGGGTACTTTTATTGTTTTGATAGATGCTAATTACAGCATCTGTACTACCATTTTTATCAAAGTCACTTACGACCATCGTCAAAGGAAAAGGTTTGTTGCCTTTATATCGGGTATTTAAGCCCAGGTTGCCTAGAACTAAATCGATTTTCCCATCTTTGTCAAGATCTTGGGCATGTACGGTATTCCACCAGCCGCTTTTATCTTTCATTTGAATGGGCTTGTTGCTCAGTTTTCCCTGTTCGTTAGTGAAGATAGAAACAGGCATCCAGTCGCCTACTAAGATGAGGTCAGGAAATCCATTATTATTGATGTCGGCCCAAGTAGCCCCTGTCACCATACCTATACTATCTAGTACAGGGTTTTTGATGATAACAAAGCCTGATTTATTGTTTTGCAATAAATAGCTTCGGGGTATACGCCCATAATGGCCTGGCACGGAGCGAGCACCGATAAATAGATCGACAAGTCCATCTTGATTATAGTCGACACATGCTAGAGCACCTGCACTAATTTTGACTTCATCCGGCAATAAGGAAGAGGCATCATTCCAAATGTTGTTGCCATCGTTTCGATAAATGCGTATGGGATACATTTTCATATTGTTGGGGTAGTCATTGCCACCACTCGCTACGATTATATCTAAGTCTCCATCTTGGTCTATATCTATAATTTCTGCTTGTGTATCTTCAAATGCTTTGTTGGCAGTAAGTATGGGTGAATTTATTTTTTCAAATTTTCCATTTTGTGATTGAATATAAATAGCGGCTTCTTCACCCTTAGCACCCCCAACAAAAAAATCTTCTTTTCCATCTCCGTTTAAATCACCAACTGCCAGTGCGGGTCCTGTTTTGGAAAGTTGTCGGGGGAGGAGAGGTTCAAGTTTGAAGTCGATATATTCATTTTCTTTATGTGTATGTTTGATTGCAGCTTGTTGTGTAAGATTACTGAAAAGTGTTTTTTTCTCTATGTTGGTCGTAAGGGGTTCTGTTTTGGTTTTTTCAATAAGGATAGTTTTATTAGCTTCAATATATTGTTTGCTTTGTGATTTTCCGCCGGGCCATATAACCGACACTTCTGCATTGGTATTGTTTCCAAGCCCTGTAATGATAGCTGCTTCATGATTTGACAAATAGCCTCTGGTAGGCATTTGGTGAAATGTTTGAGTGATACCGTCAGGGGTTTTGATATGTACTAAGGCTCCTAAGGCTTGAGGGTTTGCTTTGTCTCCTTTGAGAATTAGTTTGCAATAATTTCCTAATCTACTTTCGACAGCATTATTTTTGAAAATAGAGGCAGGTTCGAAGAAGTTATTTACTACAATATCAGCATCTCCATCGTTGTCGAGATCGGCAATTGCCGCTCCATTACTCCAGGTTAGATGATATAAGCCTGCTTCGGTGGTTAAATTTTTAAATACGAGTTTTCCGGTATTATGGAAAAAATAGTTGGATGTTTTGACAGAAGGGATGACAGAGAATAATTTTTGAATTTGTTCGGGTGTTTTCATGTTTTTTATTTCTTTCACCACTGAATCAGCTTTGTATTTGACGTAGTCCATATCTATTACATCACGAAGGTAACCGTTGGTTATATATAAGTCTTTATGCGCATCTAGATCAAAATCGTTGAGAATGACAGCCCAACTCCAGTCGGTAAAGGAGACACCTGCGAAGTAACCAATTTCAGAGAAGGAGCCATTTCCATTATTGAGGTGCAGACAATTTTTAGCATATTGATATTCTAGGCCATATTTGACATTTTTGAAAAAGTGATCGTAGTTGGAGGTGGTTTTAAGCATTTTTTGGCGAGGGTGATCTTCTGCGAGCATATCCACGGTGATGAGATCCAGAAGGCCATCATTATTGATGTCAGCGAATTCGGAGCCCATCGATGATGAACTACTGTGTTTGAAGTATTGATTGAATTGATTGGTAAAGGTTCCATTTTTGTTGTTGATATAGAGATAGTCCGGTTTGATATAGTCGTTGCAGACATAGATATCCGGGTAGTGGTCATTGTTGAAATCGGCCACAATGGCGCTGAGGCCATAGGCATAGTTTCCTATTCCGGCTTTGATCGTTTTGTCTATATATTTACCTTGCACATTTTCGTAGTAGCGGTCGCTTACATATTGTCGAAGTGTGTCTTCATCCAGCACTAGTTGTCCTACATCATTATAGGCAAGATATACTTTTTTGGCATCACGCATGTGGCTTGGGTGGTTGACTAGGTACATGTCGAGATCACCATCAAGGTCAAAATCGTAGAAATAGGCTTGTGTAGAGAAGCTTTCGTCGGCTAGGCCATACTCTTTGGCTTTGTCGGTGAACGTCAGATCACCATTGTTGACAAAAAGGATGTTTCTTCGGTCTTCGGGACTACTGCTGGCTGATTTGCATACGTAGATATCGAGATAACCATCTTGATTGATATCTACAAGGGTAACACCACTTGACATACCCGCTTCTGTACCTACTCCGGCTGATTTTGTTATATCTTCAAATTTCATATTGCCTTTGTTGATATAAAGTTTGTTTTCAATCATACTGCCTGTAAAGTAGATATCGATGAGATTATCATTGTTGAAGTCGCCTAGTGCAACACCGCCGCCATTGTATAGGTATTCGTAGGTGAGCATGTTTATTTTTCCGTCTTCAAATATTTTATTTTGAAATTCTATGCCAGTTTTTTCGCTTGGTAAGAGGGTGAATAGTTGTTGTGCGTTGACGTATGTACTGATTAGTGCCAATATGAATGGTATAACAATAGATGCTAAGCATCTTTTGCTATGAGCAACTAAATGGATATTTTTCATAATGATTATATGATAATAAATGCTTTGTTGATGAATGCGTTTTTTATATTTTTCAGCTTGGGCCGTATTGTCAAGTTATTTTATAACTGTTTAGTATTGTTTATATGTTCGATTTTGTGAGGCTCTTGGAGTGAGACTTACACATTAACAAATGTACAAAAACTTATCTTTGTTTTCTCTACCTAATAACTTTTTTGTTTTTGGTGGATGTGTTTTTTTTAACATGATTAAATATTGTAGTGATATTAGCGATAAAAGG
>DAIUCL010000060.1:0-15010 GCA_036846185.1 Chitinophagaceae bacterium | reverse complement strand
TCCATGAATACGACTCCCTTTCATACCCACACAAGCACCTACCGGATCAATGCGATCATCGTAGCTTTCTACAGCTACTTTGGCTCTTTCGCCGGGTTCTCGTACTATTTTTTTGATACTGATCAGCCCGTCAAAAATTTCCGGAACTTCCAATTCGAGCAATTTAGCTAAGAAGGTAGGATGTGTTCTCGATACGATAATCGTGGCGGAGTTGTTGCGCAATTCTACTTTTTTCACTACGGCTCTAACGGACTCCCCTTTTCTGAAATAATCGGTAGGTATTTGTTCTGATTTGGGCAAAATCAATTCATTTCCTTCATCATCCAGCAGCATTATTTCTTTGCGCCACACTTGATACACCTCTCCATTGATTATTTCACCTTCACGTTCTTTATATTTTTCGAGCAAGATACTTTTTTTCAAATCACTGATACGAGATGCCAAGGTCTGCTTAGCAGCGAGTATTGCTCTTCGGCCAAATGATTCCATTGCTACTTCTTGATAGACCTCATCCCCTATCTCATAACTTTCATCGAGTTTTTTAGCTTCAGACAACTCAATTTGGGTATCATCATTCATGATATCTTCATCGGCCACCACTTCCCTTCGCTGAAAAATCTCCAAATCACCCGTTTGATCATTCACAATGACATCAAAATTTTCGTCGGAATAATATTTTTTACGAAGTAAGGTTTTGAAAACATCTTCAATCACCTTGATCAGCGTAGGACGATCAATATTTTCCGCATCTTTAAACTCTGAAAACGAGTCAATCAAATTGATACTAGACATAGTGTGTTTTTTAAGTGTATTAGGATTGTTATTATTAAAATTCGATTTGTACTATACTTTGTTTGATATGTTGAAAGGGTATTTCTATGAGGCTTACTTCTCCTGTTTTCTTTACTCCTTTTTGTCGTTTGGGTTCAACTGCCAAGCTAATTTTTTCTTCATCACAGGCAGTTAATCTTCCCGTATGTATGGTTTGCTCTTCGTCTGTCATCTCTACCTCCAATAATCGACCTATATTTTTTTGATATTGCCTTAGGAGACGAAGCGGTGTATCCACACCCGGGCTAGAAATTTCTATAGAAAACTCTCCCTCAGGATATAAGCCGGACTCTTCTACTTTTTTACGAAGCTGCCTGTTGTATCGGACTGCTTTTTCCAAGGTAAATCCCGTATCACTGTCCACAAAAAATTTATAATTGTGTCCCGGCTTCAATTTACAATCCACCAAAAAGCAATCGGAACCTTCCAAAAGTTCGTGTAAATAACCCAACAGTATTTCCTGATTTGTCTGCATAGTTTACCTAAAAGAAAGGAGGGAACATTGCCGTTCCCTCCTTTACTTTCGAATGCAAAAGTACACAAAGATGCATGCACTTCCAAATTCTTCTCCCAAAAAAGGATTATAATAGTGTTAAGACCATTCTATGAGTTGACTAACCCCTCGCCGAAGGCACTGTATCCAAATTAGCAAATTGGCCATCCATATATTTGTAATGAGCCGTAATGGCTATCATAGCAGCATTGTCTGTACAGTAGGCAAATGAGGGTATATATAATTCCCAATTTCTCTTTTCCGCTGATCTTTGCATTGCCGATCGCAAAAGGCTGTTGGCACTCACCCCTCCGGCTAGCGCCACTCTACGGATTCCGGTGAGCTTAGAGGCAGTTTCTATTTTTTTAATCAATATCGATACGATTGATTTTTGGATAGAAGCGCATAAATCGGCTCTGTGATCTGTAATAAAGTTTGGATTCTCCCGCAGCTGCTTTTGTAAAAAGTACAATATGGATGTTTTGAGTCCGGAAAAACTGAAATTCAACCCCGGTATTTGAGGCTTTGCAAATTCAAATGCATCCTCATTCCCTCCCTTGGCATAAGTATCGATAAGTGGCCCTCCCGGATAGGGCAAACCTAGCATTTTGGCGGCCTTGTCGAAAGCTTCACCCGCTGCATCGTCAATAGTCTCTCCGATAATCTGTTGCGAAAGGGGCGAATCGCAACGTACGATCTGCGTATGACCACCCGATACCGTCAAGCATAAAAAGGGGAAGCTGAGTTGTGGATGCTCTATCAAATTCGCCAACACATGTGCCTGCATATGATTCACGGCAATTGTAGGAATGGATAATGCCTGAGCAAATCCTTTCGCAAAACAAGCGCCTACCATCAAAGCGCCTATCAATCCGGGCGACTGGGTATAGGCTACTGCACTCAAGGTCGTTTTGGAAATACCCGATTGCTTCAATGCCTCATCTACAACAGCGACTATATGTTTGATATGTAATCGGGAAGCAGCTTCGGGAATTACACCACCATACTGCTGATGTATCTCCTGACTGTATACAATATTAGAGATAATACGACCATTCACAATGACAGACGCTGCTGTCTCATCGCAAGAACTTTCGATAGCCAGTATAGCAATATCAGCCTGCATATCGGTATTCTACCAGCGTAAAATTTTAATAAAAGTACGCTTAGGCTTCACGATCGGTTGTGTATTGACATTGAACGACAATTGATTTTCATTGGGCGTATCGTAGGTTTTCAAACACAATATCAAATGTACTTTGCCCGGAATATTCTCTTTATAAAACTTTTTGTACAACGCATCTATCTCACGCTCATCGGTCTCTACACGCAGCCTGGCTTTGTCTGTAGTAAAATAAAACACCATACTATCCCACTCCACTTTTTCGATGACACCTTTCAACGTAAGTGTGCCATAATATTTGGCCGGATCAAAATCCACCGTAGAACAACATAATTCTGGCGAAAATGATATATAATCCTCGTTTACATGTCGATACGTTTTGTAATCACAGGTATAGAATGTAGCCGATGATTTGTCGTACATCCCACACATCGGATCTTGTCCGGGCAATTCATAGATACTAAAAAAACCTTTGTCCACCACATCAATAGTAGCCACTTTATAACCCATCGTATAAGAACTTTGGGCATACAACTGCATACCCAACAAAAACATTATCGATGAAAAAACAATCTTTTTCATTATTTCTAACAGATTAGCTAACAAATATAAACACAGAATCGTCAATTAGATAGAAAATCAGGACATAAACCGAAAAAAAAATCTTTTATTTTCAAAACGTCATACATTTACAAAACAATTTAAACAATTAAAACATGAAAAAAGTTATCGCAATTGGACTTCTCACAGCCACTCTAGCTCTCAGCCTGCATTCCTGCAAAAAAAATGGAGGCAGCGGAAATGGTAATGGTAATGGAGGTGGCAACAATAGCTCACTTGTAGACGTCTCCGTCGAACGCTCAGACACCACATCGCTTCCTAATCCTATCCCGGCCTTACCATTATCTCTCGACTTTACGAGTAGCCCCTTAGGCCCTATTCAAATCGACACCTTTGCTACCAAAGTTGACGAAGTAATTACACCTTACGGATTCACAAAAGATAAAATTACCGAAGTGACGCTCACCAAAATGAGAATCAATATCGAAAATGCCCCCAGCCAAACCTTCAATTTTGTCAAAGACACCCTCACTAGTATACAAGTTTACGTGGATAGCTTTGGAGGCAGCTTACCCAAGCGTGTAGCTTACCGACAGGATGTACCTGCCAATAGCAATCAAATCGAGATGAGTGTTGACCTCGGCGATATCAAAGACTATTTCCGTGCTCAATACATGAAAATCCTCATCGGCTTCCGTACACAAGAAAACGAAGGACTCGACGGCAGTGCCAAATTCCGTATCAACTACACTTTCCGCATCAAAGCCGATACCAAAAAATAATAACATCAGCACAATTACTATCAAAGCCTCTTTTCGAAGGGGCTTTTTTTATCTTGGAGCGCATCGACAGTACCCTTATCAGGCACCCTTCCCGCTATCCGCGCTAGACCACCGTCGGGTGTTCGATATCAGGTAGCCATTGCATACAAAGCCATTCACCCTACGGTGGGCTAGCTTGCTCCTATCGGGGCTAAAAATCATCGATGTTACATTTTTCATCTTCATACAATACATTATAACCGGTACGACACACTCATGAATCAAAATACTGACTGCAAAATTGCAAACAAACTATTACCACTTATTACATTGTTTTGATATAATTTGCACCTAAATTTTTTCGATATGATACAACGCATACAATCTCTTTGGCTCCTCTGTGCTGCATTAATACTACTCTTCACCTTGTTTATACCTTATGCTATGCAAAGCAGCAGTACAACTGATACCGACATAGTGACACAAGTATCTATCAATAATCGCAGCCAACTCTGGCTTACTATAGCCACCACCCTAGGAGCATTTGCCTCTCTATTCACGATCTTCATGTTCAAAAACAGACCCCTACAAATGAAATTGACATTGCTTTGTATCCTACTCACCTTACTTACAGGCACCGGCATGCTCTATACCACCTTTCAACAAGATTTGAACTTCACCCTAGCCGTAGGACTCGTAGGCAACAAACTCTATATCGGTATATTACTTCCCCTACTCAGCTCCCTGCTCTTATTGATGGCCTATCGGGCTATACGTGCCGACGAAAAGCTCATCAAAAGTGTAGACAGGCTCCGCTGATAGAATATCAGTAAAAAGTTCTGCAGGATATTTGACATTTATAAAATTAAAAACGAATTTTGCTACTTATGGCTAGCATCAAACTATTACTCGCTCAGGCACACATCGAAGGCATACGCTATTACGACACCTATCGCAAACAAGGTGGCTATCGCTCTGTCGAAAAAGCACTTCAACAACTCACCCCCGATGAAGTGACCGAAGAAGTCAAAAAAAGTGGCTTACGCGGTAGAGGAGGTGCCGGATTTCCTACCGGCATGAAGTGGAGCTTCCTGGCCAAGCCCGAAGGGATACCTCGCTACCTGGTAGTCAATGCAGACGAGAGCGAACCCGGTACCTTCAAAGATCGCTACCTGATGGAGTTCATCCCACATCTATTGGTGGAGGGAATGATTTTGTCCTCCTACGCATTAGGAGCCAACACTTCATATATATACATCCGCGGCGAATATGCCTGGATCGTTGATATCTTGGAGCAAGCCATTGCCGAAGCACGTGCGAATGGCTGGCTGGGCAAAAACATTTTAGGCAAGGGCTACGACCTCGAAATTTATGTACAGCGTGGTGCCGGTGCTTATATCTGTGGTGAAGAGACAGCTTTAATCGAATCACTGGAAGGAAAACGAGGAAATCCTCGTATCAAACCACCATTCCCCGCCGTAAAAGGAGTGTGGGGTTGCCCAACCGTAGTAAATAATGTCGAAACTATCGCTGCCGTAGTACCTATAATCAATATGGGAGGCGATGATTATGCCAAAATCGGCGTAGGTCGAAGTACCGGCACTAAACTAATATCGGCCTGTGGCAATATCAACAAGCCCGGAGTGTATGAAATCGATATGACCTGCTCTGTGGAAGAATTTATCTACAGTGATGAGTATTGCGGAGGCATTCCCAAAGGCAAACGACTCAAAGCTTGCATACCCGGTGGCTCTTCGGTACCTATCGTACCTACAAATCTACTTCTCAAAACAGCTAAAGGCGAAACCCGCTACATGAATTATGAATCCTTATCAGATGGCGGCTTCGAAACCGGTACAATGATGGGTAGTGGCGGCTTTATCGTGTTTGATGAAGATCAGTGTATTGTACGTCATACCATGACCCTCGCTCGTTTTTACAATCATGAAAGCTGTGGCCAATGCTCACCATGCCGTGAGGGTACCGGCTGGATGTACAAAATACTCAAAAATATTGAGTACGGAAAAGGTAAAATGAGTGATATAGAACTCTTGTGGGATATACAACGCAAAATAGAAGGCAACACGATATGCCCCTTGGGCGATGCCGCAGCTTGGCCGGTGGCGGCAGCCATTCGTCACTTCCGCGATGAGTTCGAATGGCATGTGCATCATCCGGAGGAGGCTCTGATGCGCAATTTTGGCTTAGCACACTATGCCGATGAGCGTGTGGCTTCTGTATCATAGCTATTTCTCATTACCTCTTCTCATTCCTATATGATGCCGGCCTCTTCGCAGAGACTGATGCCAGCTTGATGCTGCCAAAACGGAGCGCCGCAAATCCGCTACATCAAGGTGCTGACGATGATGACCAAAATAGTCTAATTCTTGTCTTATCGATATTTATTACCAAAGCGGGTGATGATTTCTTTTTCGAGCATTACCTGATGAGCAGGATGGGCGATTGACAAAAGTGCATAGGCTCTCTGCCGAAGATTTTTGCCATACAAATACGCCACACCATACTCCGTGACTACATAGTGCACATGCGCTCTGGTAGTGACTACCCCTGCCCCTTGCTTGAGAAAGGGAACAATTTTTGAATCTCCTTTTCGGGTGCTGGAGGACATGGCGATGATGGGCATGCCTCCTTCGGAGAGATTCGCGCCTCTAATAAAATCCATCTGCCCTCCAACGCCGGAATATTGATAAGTCCCAATGGAATCGGCACAAACCTGCCCGGTGATATCGATTTCGATGGCGCTGTTGATGGCAGCCACTTTGGGATTTTTGGCAATGACATAAGCGTCATTGACATAGTCTGACTCCAGGAAGGCAAACTCGGGATTATCATCGATAAATTCATACAATTCGCTACTACCGATGGCAAACGTGCTCACGGTTTTGCGGCGATGTTTTTTCTTGTAACTATTGGTTATGACGCCTTTTTGGAGCAAACGTATGACGCCATCCGAAAACATTTCGGTGTGTACACCTAAGTGTTGATGATGCTCGAGGGCATCCATCACAGCATCGGGGATAGCTCCTATACCCATCTGAAGGGTAGCTCCGTCTTCAATGAGTGCAGCACAGTGTGTTCCAATTTGCCTATCAGCCTCTGTGATACTAGCACTATAATCTATTCTGGGCAATGGGTGTTCTGCTTCTACTAAGACATTGAATTTGCTGATGTGTATGAGTCCGTCGCCGAGGGTGCGTGGCATGTGCGGATTGACTTGTGCGATGACATAGCGTGCATGGAGTACTGCTGAGCGGGTGATATCAACTGATACTCCCAGTGAGCAATAGCCGTGCTTGTCGGGAGGCGACACATGTACCAATGCCACATCTAAGGGAAGTATTGCTTTGGAAAACAAGCGTGGGATTTCGCTCAGAAAAATAGGAATATAGTCGCCACGCTCATCGTTGACGGCTTCGCGAGTATTGGCAGAGACAAAGAGGGAGTTTATATAAAAGCTTTGGGGATAGTGTGGATTAAGGAGTTTTAAGTCACCGAGGGTGGTTAGCGATACGATTTCGACTTGTTGTAGCTCGTGTGCTCTAGCGCCTAATGCTTCTGTGAGTGCTAAGGGCGTGCCTGCACTGCCTTGAACAAAAACTCTTTGTCCCGACTGAATTTTGGCAACAGCTTCTGCTGCGGATATATATATATTCGTGCTCATTGGAGCGAATATACAAAATTAGAGGCAGCCATACTGTGAGAAAATACAGCAACAGGGAAACAATAATCAGCCATGAAGTAGTGGTATTCCACTTATCGTTTGTACTGGTCGAAAATAGAGTTATTGTAGATGGATAAGTTAATCTACTTTGCGGAAGATGACCGATGCATTGTGACCACCGAACCCGAACGTGTTGCTCAAAGCGGCACGTACGGTGCGTGTCTGTGCTTTGTGAAACGTGAAGTTGAGAGCAGGATCGAGCTGATCATCGTCGGTGAAGTGATTGATGGTCGGAGGCACGATATCATGCTTGACCGCAAGTATAGAAGCGATGGCTTCTATAGCACCGGCAGCACCGAGCAGGTGTCCCGTCATGGATTTGGTAGAACTGATATTGAGCTTATAGGCATGGTCGCCAAATACTTTTTGGATGGCAGCTACCTCTGCAATGTCGCCCAAGGGAGTAGAAGTTCCATGTACATTGATATAATCAATATCGGTAGGTTGAAGTGCACCGTCTTCGAGGGCATTGTTCATAACGAGCATAACACCTAGACCTTCGGGATGTGGTGCCGTGATATGGTGAGCATCTGCGGAACATGCGGAGCCAACGAGTTCGGCGTATATGGTTGCACCTCGACGTTTGGCGTGTTCGTACTCTTCGAGTACGATGGCACCACCGCCTTCGCCAAGTACGAAGCCATCACGATCTTTATCAAAAGGGCGAGAGGCTGTTTTGGGGTCATCATTGCGTTCGCTAAGTGCTTTCATGGCATTGAAACCACCTACACCCGGAGGGGTTACGGCTGCTTCGGAGCCTCCACATACAATAACATCGGCTTTGCCCAGACGAATGAAATTGGAGGCATCGATGAGTGCGTGAGCAGAAGAAGCACAAGCACTGACGGTACAGAAATTGGGTCCACGGTAGCCATACTTCATAGAGATGTGCCCCGATGCGATATCGGAAATCATTTTGGGAATGAAGAAAGGATTAAATCGTGGGGTACCGTCGCCGGCAAAGAATCCTTTCATTTCTTCATAAAACGTGCCGATACCACCTATACCGGAAGCCCAAATAACGCCGACTCTATCTTTGTTGATAGATTCATCTTGGGGAAGACCGGCATCTGCAATGGCTTGGTCGCTACTAACGATAGCGAGTTGGGAGAATCGGTCAATTTTGCGCGCTTCTTTCTTGTCCATAAAATCTTCGGGCACGAAGTGCTTGACTTCGCAAGCGAATCTTGTTTTGAATTTTTCGGCATCGAAAAGCGTAATGAAATCAGCACCCGAAACCCCATTGCACAGGGCATTCCAATAGTCTGAAATACTGTTACCAATGGGGGTCAAGGCGCCGAGTCCGGTTACGACTACACGTTTTAATTCCATTTATAAGGATTCGTGTGAGAGAAATAATTATTTAGCGTATTCTTCGAGGTAGCTGATAGCATGGCCTACTGTGGCAATGTTTTCGGCTTGTTCGTCGGGGATGGAGATATTGAATTCTTTTTCAAACTCCATGATCAGTTCTACTGTGTCTAATGAATCAGCTCCTAAGTCGTTGGTAAAGCTGGCTTCACTCACTACTTCGGCTTCATCAACGCCTAATTTGTCAACGATGATTTTTTTAACGCGTGCTGCTATGTCTGACATTTTATAAATATTTAGACTGCAAAAATATACTTTTCGTTCAATAATTGAAATATAATATTGAAATTGTTAAGAAGTATTTCGGTGTCCGGATACTTGGCGTGCGTTCTGTTGTCTTTATGAGCGATTTTTTCGAAGCTCTGTAGCGGTTTGTGAGGAGCCATCATGACTCCAACCCGGTGGATTTAGGAGGTATTTGCACCGATCGATCCAGGTAGGTGCTTTTTGCAAATCGTTGAAAAGACTTTTCCATTCGTGGGTGATTATATGAATCGGGTGGTGTGGATTATCCGGATTTTTGGTGAGGCCATACACAACTTGCTCAGAGGGCAATTCTTTTTGAAAGGTACCAAATAGTCTATCCCAAATAATTAATACCATACCCATATTTCGGTCGAGATAGATGAGATTGCTGGCGTGGTGTACTCTGTGATGGGAGGGGCTGACTAAAATAGCATCAAACCATTGGGGCATCCGCTTGATGTATCTTGTATGCACGACGATGCCATAGATCTGGCAGAGGGCATCCATAAACAAGATATCAACTGGATGAAAACCGAGAAATACGAGAGGTAGAAAAAACCAGACGGATACGAGAGGCCTGAACACGGAAGATCGAAAGCCGGTGCTCAGATTAAACTCTTGCGAGGAGTGGTGTGTGACATGTACAGCCCATAGTATACGACAGAGATGTTCGCTGCGATGCTCCAAATAAAAACAAAAATCGAGGGCAAGAAAAAGTAGAGGCCAATATAAGTAGGGGTTCGAGAGATGAAATAGATGATAGGGAAAGAAAAAGGCCAAGAGAAAAAGTACTGCTCCTTTGACACTGAGCCCCACGGCGGTATTGGCTATATTGAGCCAAAGGTTGATGAGTGTATCTTTGAGGGTATAGTAGTATTTTTTTTGATATTGGCTGAGGACTACTTCGAGTGCAATAAGCACTACATAGATAGGCGTAGATATTGCTATCAGGTAGTTGTTTTGAATAATAATCTTCAGATGATCATACATTATACCGTCATCAGTTCTTTTTCTTTGCCGGCACAGTGCTGGTCTATTTCTATAATTTTTTTGTCGGTGAGGTTTTGGATTTTGGATTCGGCGTCTTTTACAGCGTCTTCGCTGAGTCCTTCTTTTTGCATTTTTCGAACGGTTTCCATACCGTCTCTTCGTATATTTCGAACGGCTACTTTAGCGTGTTCGCCTTCTGCCATGACTTTTTTGACCAGCTCACGACGTCGCTCTTCGGTCACGGGAGGTAAGAATAGTTTTATGATAGCGCCATCGTTTTGGGGTGTAACGCCGAGGTTGGCAGCCATGATAGAGCGCTCGATAGGTGCTATCATGTTTTTTTCCCAAGGCTGTATGGTGAGTGTACGAGCGTCGACCGCGGAGATATTGGCTACTTGAGATAGAGGTGTGGGTGCACCATAGTATTCTACCGTTAAGCCATCGAGCATTTGCGGGGAGGCTTTGCCTGCTCTGATTTTTAAGACTTCTGTTTCGAGGTGGCTCAATGCCTTGTTCATATTATCAGCGATACCTTTGAGTAATGCGTCTATGGCTTCCGTCATATTTTTTGATTTTTAGCAAGTGCAAATCTACTATTTATCATGAATATTTATGCAAATTATGTGTGAGTGCAGACTGGGTATGACTGCTTATGGATGTATGGAGTACTATTTTTTTATTTTTTGTTTTTTTGCGAAGTATGCATATGATAATATTGCGAGCTTGATGCGAAGGTGCGGCAGGGATCGAAGCGGCTAGCCCACAGCAGCGAAGTGTAGGGATGCAGGGTATGGCAGAGCGGAGGCACGGAGCTACTGCCATGCCTTGCAGCCCTCACTGAGCTGCGAGGACTAGTAGCGAAGAGCCCGTTTGCCGCCCATTTTGTAATGAATTTAAATAGGTTGCCGTTATTATTTTTTTCTTTTTGCTTTATTTTAGAAGCTCGGAGAGAAGGGGTTGTGTTTGGTCTTTTTCGGAGAGCTGTATGGAATGCGGTGGTAGCTGCCAGTCGATAGCGAGTTGTGGGTCGGCGTAGTAGAGTCCTCCTTCGGATGCTTTGTGATAATAATTATCGCATTTGTAGAAGAAAAGCGTATGATCTGCCAGTACGGAATAGCCATGTGCGAAACCACGTGGCACGAAGAGTTGTAGCTGATTAGTGGCATTGAGTACTACGCTGTAATGCTGAAGAAAGGTAGGTGATGTGGGCCGAAGATCGACAACTACATCGAGCACACTTCCGCTGATAACTCGTACGAGCTTGGCCTGAGCGTGTACGCCTTGCTGAAAATGAAGTCCTCGCAGGGTGCCGTAGTGCGACAAGGCTTGATTATCTTGCACAAAGTCGACATTGAGCCCGCTGAGTTGTGCAAAGGTTTGTTTGCTGAAGCTTTCGAAGAAGTATCCCCGGGTGTCGCTGTGTATGGTGGGCTCTATCAGAAAGCATTGATGAAGGGGTGTAGGAAGTATTCGCATTAGAGTATGTCTTTGAGCTGCTGTAGTGAATGAATTTCGAAGCTAGCCTGGCCGGGTGCAGGGCTTTTGTGTGGATTAAAATATACTTGGTGCATACCTGCTTGGGCAGCGCCTACTATATCTACGTCCCAGGCATCACCTATCATGATGCTGTGTGCTGCTTTTGCACCTGTGTGCTGCATGGCATAATCGAAGATTTGTTTGTGAGGCTTCATACTCATGGCTTGCTCGGAGGTGATGACACGATCGAAGTAGGTATCGAGTGCGGCATTTTTGAGTTTTTGTTTTTGTGTGAGTTCAAATCCATTGGTGATGAGATGCATAGAGTATGACTTGCTGTGGAGGTATTGCAGCACTTCGTGCGTATGGGGGAAGAGGGCCGTCTGTGTAGGTAGGATATCGAGATAGGCTTCACTCATTTGTTTGGCCAGGGCTTCATCGGGGATTCTGTAGTGGACTAATGTTTGCCACATTCGTTTCCAGCGAAGTTCTTGGCGGCTCAAGTATCCTTTTCGGAAGCGATCCCAGAGCTTATCATTGATGCGATGGTATACCTTATTAAAGTCGTCAAAATCGCTGATACCTTTTTGAGGTAGAGCGAACTGCGTGTATATTGCACGAAGTGTATCAATCGAATTGGTATCAAAATCCCAAAGGGTATGATCCAGGTCGAAGAAGATATGTGTATAAGCTATTGCTTGAGAAGTTTGCCTGTCCATTTAGAAGGCAAATGTACAGACTCTAGCTCACTGATGTATATACCTGTGGGTAGATGACTTATTTCATGTGAAATAATGTAGTCGGCGCTATGTACCTGAATTGTTCGGCTTTCTACTTTGCGACCAGCCTGATCGTAGAGATTGAGAGTGTATATACCCGGCTGTACATTGCGTAGTGAAAGCTGCAAGGAAGAAGCGACAGGGTTTTGCAACAAGTTGATTTCGGCAATAGGTGTTAGCTGATCAGTATTTGAAAGTGGTGCTACGTGTCGCACTAGTCGGGTTTCCCAGATACCACGACCATAGGTAGCGGCTCTTAATTTTCCGGTTGGATAAAATATTTCGATATCACTCACATGGGTATTGGGCAAGCCACTTCCATAATATTGCCATACGGTATCGGCTTCTTTTTTGTAAAAGACTCCCACATCAGTACCTACATAGATATCCATATTGGTAGAATCGGACTCTGCATCAATCTGGATGCAATTGACAGGCACATTGGGTAGGTTATGACTGACGTTTTGAAAGTTATCGCCATTATTGAGCGAGAGATATACTTTGCGACCATTGGCATAGCCCGATTTGGTAACGAATATCACGTCTTTCTTTTTGGGATGCACTTTAATCATGGAGCAATTTTCGAAGATACCATTATTGGAAGGCACATTACGAGTAGTCCAGTTGGCACCAAAATCTTTGGTATAATAGATGGTATTGTTGCGACCGGTGTAGATATAATTTCTATCGCTGGGAGCCACATCGAGCATTTGTAATTTGTTGTTATAGTTACCGGTGAGGTTATTACTGAGTTTTATCCAGGCATCGCCTTCGTCGTAGGAGAACCACACATCGGCATAGCCAGCTATCACTTCCAGATTATTATCGGGCATGAGCATATAAGGAGTCACCCAAGAGCCTTTGGCAGTATCGGGTGTGATTTCATGATATACATTGCTGGTCCATTTATCGTACGAGCGATAGAGAGTACCACCCCAGTAGGTGGTATAGATGGTATTATCATTGTCATTTTTGATAGCCACTTCCATACCATCGCCACCATTGGTAGCAGCCCAGGTGGTGGGTGTCACTCGTTTGCGTCCTCCGTTATCTTGCGTACCGCCTATCATAAAGGTAGAATCTTGTGCAGACAAGGCAATTTTATAAAATTCGGTGATGATAAGTCCGTCAGACAAATCTTTCCACGTATTATTGAGTTCATTAAGACGATAGAGACCACCATCGTTGCAGAAGTAAATATATTGGGGCTGAAGAGGGCTCACATCGGCATATCGATTATCGGCATGTACGGTTGGCAGCACACCGTCGTTGTACCAGTTAGTAATTTTAGTCCAGTTGGAGCCACCATTGGTAGAGCGATGATTGGATACAAAACCGCAATACACTCTATCTTTATTGAGGTGGGAGATTTGAATCACATCGTTGTCGTCGATATTACTGTTTCTGAGTACAAAGGGACTATTGCCACCATCGGTACTCAAAAAAAATCGTTTGTCTGCCAAGCCCAAGGCTATATAATTCGAATCGGCTGGAGTGACCGATATCTCGATATTATTTGTTCCTCCCAGATTAGTTATCGCTGTCCATGTAGCACCGGCATCGGTACTTTTAAACACATCCGTACCACCGGCCACATAGAGAGTATTGGCATGAAAGGGTTTAAACTCAATATCACGATGAACACCGTTTCTTATCTTAGTCCATGTTTGAGCACCGTCCGACGTTTTCCATAGTCCGTCCGATTGGGCGCTATAAAGTACCAGATTACTATCGGGCGAGCGCATCAATTTGTAATACACAATTTGGTCGGTAAATTGTGATACTTGCGAAGTAGGCTGCCAAGTAAGGCCACCGTCGGTCGATTTGTACACACCTAATCCATAGTGCCACCAGCCCTCATTGAGACCAATGGTGATATAGATCAAATCCGGATTGACAGGATCAATGACGATACTGCCTACACTACAAAAAGGCAATTGATCCCCCAGAGGTGTCCAAGTCTGCGCTCCATCGCTGGTTTTCCAAATGCCTCCTTTATTGACACCTACATAAAATGTGTTAGTATCTGTAGGATGAAACGCAATGGCAGCAGCCCGCCCCATACCTTCATAGCCACTCAGCGATGTTTTTTGCGATATGTTGCGCCAGGTCGCATTTCTTGTTTTTTTGCCAGCTCCTACACTACGTTGAAGATTCGAATATATTTCATGTTGCTTAGCCATGTTCGGCATGGTTCCATCCGGATTTACCCGCTGCTGCCAATACCACTCAGCGCGTTTGTAACGGGTATACTCGTTATCATCATATAACTTGCTTTTATCCTGAAGTTGTTTGTTTTCAAAATATATCTCTGCGGTTTGCATGATATCCTCCAAGTTTGTTTTTCCTTGAAGCAACTCATTCAACTTTTGTGCTTGCGTGCTAGTGGCTACTGACAAAAGCCCCAAATACAAACTGACTAATAATGTATTTTTCCTACTCATAAATCAAATATAGCATCTTATTTTCAATTGAACATTATTTACACTCACTTTGCTATCCAGGTATCATTTAGCAAGTTAAAAAGAGCCATATGTGAAATGATAGAATATGATTTCTATGGGCGGCAGACACGCTTTCCATTGCAAGGCGGCACGTCGCTCCGCTCCTGTGGCATAGTCGTGGCGGTGGTTCCGT
>DAIUCL010000059.1:0-15076 GCA_036846185.1 Chitinophagaceae bacterium | reverse complement strand
GCCGTTATAGGCGGTTTTCTCGCCGCACG
This sequence comes from Chitinophagaceae bacterium, assembly GCA_036846185.1. Taxonomy (GTDB): domain Bacteria; phylum Bacteroidota; class Bacteroidia; order Chitinophagales; family Chitinophagaceae; genus OLB11. The sequence continues at coordinate 15,047 of DAIUCL010000059.1, read as the reverse complement.
GTTTGGTGTAAGAAGGGTGATTTTTTGATAAAAACTGTTTTTTTGATAAAAATATGTTATAAATTTACCAATGAAATGAAGTGCATTCATTTTATGACTCGTGCCTGTTTATCTTAAACTGACTATTATGACACAGCAATCCATGTCTTTGGAAAAAGAAATACAAAAAAAATCATTGACTCCTTATGATATCAATAAGGATGAAATATTCTTGAAGTATTCCAACAAAAGCGCACCTCTAAATCTTAAAAAAACAAGAGCCGGCCTTAGTGCATACACCGGCAATTGGGGCGACAAACAAAAGATACACTTATTAAGACGTCTAATGTTTGGGGTGAAACTCTCAGACCTCAATGCACTAAATGGACTCAACATGTCACAATCGGTAGACTTACTGCTGAACACCGTGCCTCCTACGCCTCCAGATCCTGTCAATTTTTATGAATCGCTTTATCCTGACCCCAACGGCATCGGTTTAGGGGCCAGCTGGACGACTGCCCCTTATGGTGACGGTACGGTAAATTACTATAGATACCTATCTCTTAGAGGTTGGTGGATGAAGAATCTAATAAACCAATCGTTGAGTATCACCGAGAAAATGATCCTATTTTGGCACAACAGTTTTGTCACAGAATTCAATGTAGTCGGCGATAGCAGACTGATGTTTAAATACCTCACCCTACTTCGCACGCATGCCCTAGGCAATTTCAAAACTTTTGTAAAAGAAGTATCGAAAGACCCTAATATGCTATTTTACCTCAATGGCCACTATAATGTAAAAAACTCCCCTGATGAAAACTATGCTCGCGAACTACAAGAACTCTTCACCATCGGAAAGGGAACTACCTTATGGAACGAAGATGATGTAAAAGAAGCCGCAAAAGTGCTCACCGGGTTCAGAGTTAATACCAATACGCTCACCTCCTTCTTTGACCCCAATAGACATGAAACAGTCAACAAAACCTTTTCTGCTTTTTATAACAATACAACAATCACCGGGCTAAGTGGCGCAGCAGGCGAAACAGAATTGGATGCTCTACTCGATATGATTTTTGCCAAAGACCAACTCGTAGCCAGACACTTGTGCCGAAAAATCTATCGATTCTTTATCTACTACGATATCGACAGCACAGTAGAAAATACAATCATAGGCGGACTAGCCCAAACTCTTATCAACAACAACTGGGACGTAAAACCGGTTCTTGCCCAATTATTCAAAAGCGAACATTTCTTCGACAACCTATCTATGGACTGCCTTATCCGAAACCCAATTGATTACTATATCGGACTCGCACGCACCTTCAACCTCAGCTTCCCCGACGACACCAACCTACTAGAGCATTACAGAGCCTACTACAGAGCCGCAAGCCTTTGCGAAGAAGCAGCCATGGATCCGGGCAGCCCTCCTTCAGTATCCGGATGGCCTGCTTATTACCAAACGCCACAATTCCATCAAATGTGGATTAACTCCGATACCTTACCCAAGCGAATGCGCAATACCGATCAACTCCTTACCAATGCCGGAATCTATGTATCAGCCAATACAAAAATCCAAGCCGACGTACTAGCTTACGTTGCTTCGCTCAACAATCCATCCGACCCGGATGCAGTGATAGACCAGTGTGTAAAATATTTCCTTGCACTTACACTCTCTACGAACCTAAAAAATGAGTTTAAATCCATACTGCTAGGACCGGGTCAAACCCAAAATTTCTATTGGACCAATGCCTGGAATGACTATATCAATAATCCCGGCAATGCAACCTTTGCCGGTATAGTACGCACTCGACTGCGCGATATGTTTACCAAATTGCTCCGTATGTCTGAGCACCATCTTTGCTAATCCACATTATTCACCTTCTCAAATTCTACACCCTAATGAAACGTAGAGATTTTCTAAAACTCAGCTCAGCAGCCACCCTCGCCTATTCAATGAATGGCATACCCCTGCATGCCTATGGCGACAATGGGCAATTCAAAACAAGGGCTACCAATGGCAATATCCTCGTCATCATCCAACTCTCGGGAGGCAATGACGGGCTCAATACCGTGATCCCTATCGATAAATACAGCGAACTCTCCAATGCACGATCCAATGTACTCATCGACCAGCAAGATGTACTGCCCCTCACCGGCCAAGCCAATACCGGGCTACACCCCGCGATGGGTGGATTACAACAAATGTACAACAATGGCAAAGTAAATATACTGCAAGGTGTAAGTTATCCCGACCCGAATTTTTCGCATTTTCGATCTACCGACATCATGTTCAGCGCTTCCGACTCCAATACCTTTGTCGACACAGGCTGGATAGGTCGATTTATCGACCATCAATTTCCGGGCGCACCACAAGCCTATCCGGAACCCAACTTCACCTCTCCCCTATCCATACAACTTGGCTCTACCGTCTCCTCAATCTTCACGGGTGCCAATGGGCTCAATGGATTGGCACTTTCTAATATCACCAATTTTTATCAAATCGTCAGCGGCACCGTAGACCCCGCCCCCAATACCCCTGCGGGCCATGAGCTTACCTATATTCGATTCATCACCCAGCAGACACAGGCCTACACACAAGCCATACAAATAGCAGCGAACCAAGGCAATAACCTGGCTACTTACCCTGCCAATAATCGCCTTGCCGACCAGCTCAAAATCGTAGCCAAACTAATCTCCGGTGGCCTCAAAACACCGGTGTATATGGTCAATATCGGGGGCTTTGACACCCACGATAATCAAGTAGACCAAAACGACCACTCTATCGGCCAGCACGCCGTTCTGCTTCAACGACTATCAGAGGCCATTGCCGCTTTTCAAGACGATTTACAGCAATTGGGCAAAGCGGACCTGGTAACCGGCTGTACCCTCACCGAATTTGGTCGCAGAGTAAAATCAAATGCAAGCGAAGGCACCGACCACGGTTCAGGTGGCCCTATGTTTGTATTTGGCAACAAAGTCAACCCAATGGTCATAGGTACGAGTCCCAATCTGCCTGCCAATGCTACCGTATCAGACAATGTACCCATGCAGCACGATTTCAGACAAATCTACAATACCATTCTCATCGACTGGTTTGGCCTCAACCAAACCGACGCTTCGCAAATACTCAATGGCTACTCTGCTCCCATACTACCCATCTTCAAATATGCCGTAGGTATCGATGATTATGTGCAGCAGCACCTTCAACTATCGCTTGAGCAAAACTACCCTAATCCATTTCGCGACCATACCAGCATTCGATTTACCACCAGCGGTGGCGCCGTACAAATTGTACTCTTCGACGATATGGGACGAAAACTGCGTATACTTTACGAAAACCAATTGCCGGCAGGCACCTTTGATATAGCCGTAGAACGCAATGGACTCCCTCCAGGCAACTACTTCTATCAAATACACGTAGGCAATCAGCACATGAGCAAACGAATGACTATAATCTAATCGTGAAGATGTGCTGACAGCTTCTAAATAGTGTCACTCTCACAATCCACTTATTAGTTGGAGCGCAGCCAACATACATCCCTCATCTACATCCGGCTTTGCGCTGCTATCCCCTCGCACCTCCACTTCAAAGCCCTTTGGCTCGGGGTATATCCGCTGCAATCCGGGCTATTCTTCATCGTCTTTTACTTTATGTAGCTCTCTGTGCTTACAATACGTTTGGCTAACGATAGTGCACAAGCAATGGTTCGAATTGACTTTGACTAACTACAAACTTTTAGTATGATTTCTCTACCCAATATATATATTATCCGTTCTACTTGATTTGCTATTGGCTCGCTATTACTAATGCTCCGAATTTTCGATTATATACTACCGCCAACATCAATGTAGCAAACAATACGATGCGGCAACGATTGTAGTGAAAAGCCCACAGGGAGGGAGCCTAGTGATGCAGGAAGTGGAGAGGCGGAGGCACGGAGCCGCCTCCACGCCCATGCAGCACAGGCTCCCTCACGAGGACTTGCAGCGAAAAGCGTGTCTGCCGCCCAAGTGTTTCTATCAAATACAATGAGGTACATGAATCACCACCACTCACAAAGTTGATAAGTTGATGGCTTCTATATCCAAGGGAATCTGCTATATTTGTGCTTCCTTATGAAGCATCTCCCCAATATACTCACTTTGGGTAATTTATTTTTTGGTTGCATAGCCATCGCGTTTATACTGCAATCACAACCCTTTTTGGGCGAAGTGAATGGCGAGCAGTATTGGGTCATAGGCACTACACAAGCCTATTATGGCAGCATGTGTATCCTGATAGCCGGTATTCTCGACCTCTTTGACGGTATGGTAGCCCGATGGCTTGGGGTAGAATCGCCTTTGGGTAAAGATCTCGATTCGCTGGCAGATATCGTATCCTTTGGGGTGGCGCCTTCTATGATCATGATGAAACTCTTGTGGGCTGCCTGGATGCAAAAACCGGCTGCGATGGACATCCCTATGCTGGCAATGGCTCCGGCATTTCTGATCGCATGCTTTGGCGCTTTGCGATTAGCCCGATTCAATAATTCGCCCGCTACCACCGCTTATTTTACCGGTGTCCCCATACCGGCAGTAGGTATTACTATTGCCTCACTTCCTTTGATTAACTATCAAAACCCTTTAGGTATTGGTCTGGCTATGTTGCAACCTTCAATATTATACATCCTTATTGCGTTGTTTTGCTGGCTGATGATCAGTAAGCTTCGCTTATTTACACTCAAGCTATCCGGATTTTCGCCGGCACGCTACTGGCCACAAATTTTGTGGATAGTATTAACTCTACTAGCCGCATTCTTTCTCAAAACGTTGTTCATACCTTTTTCATTTTTACTCTATATACTTTTATCCTTTTTATATAAACCCGATACAAAATGATGTACACTGCACATATCACCATTATGCCTCTCAAAGAATTGCTCGATCCGCAAGGCAAAGCCGTCAACGAAAGTCTTCATACACTCTCCATGCATGCCATACAAGATGTACGAATAGGTAAGCATATCACTTTGCTAATAGAAGCAGACAGTGAAGCACAAGCTATGGAAATAGCTGATACGGCTTGCAAAAAAATGCTTTACAACGCCGTCATGGAAAACTATAGCATTCGAATCGAAGCCTAAGCCAGGTAATTTTTGCCGATGTGGCATCCCTTTGTCTAAGTGCAAAAATTGGGTTAAAAAAAAGAAGGTGTAACAATTACCGTTACATTTGACCGTTAGTAATACCAATACATACACATGACAACAAAAATTCTTTGGATAGACGATGAAATAGATTCGCTCAACTCACAGTTGATGTTTCTGAAAGCAAAAGGATACGACGTACATACCGAAACCAACGGATACGATGGACTCGATTATATTCGTACGAACCCTCTCGATGTAGTACTCCTCGATGAGAGTATGCCCGGTATGACCGGCCTGGAAACCCTTCTCAAAATACGAGAGTTCAATGCCTCCTTGCCCGTAGTAATGGTGACCAAAAACGAAGCCGAGAACATCATGGAAGAAGCCATCGGCTCCCAAATCAATGATTACCTCATTAAGCCCGTAAACCCAAACCAAATACTCCTTACGCTCAAAAAAATACTCGAAAGCCGAAGCCTCGTCAGCGAAAAAACCACACAAGCATACCAGCAAGAGTTTCGCAACCTGTTCATGACACTCAACTCCAGCCCCAACTATGAAGAGTGGTGCGAACTTTACAAAAAACTCTGCTACTGGGAACTCGAAATGCAAAAAGCCGATAGCCCCGAAATGCTCGAAGTATTCAACTCTCAAAAAGAAGAAGCCAACAACGAATTTTGTAAATACGTCGAAAAACAATACACCAAATGGGTCAATACCAGCGGCACACAAGCCCCTCTGATGAGCCATACCCTATTCGAAAAACAAGTATTCCCCCATCTCGAAAAAGGCAAACCTACTTTCTTCATCCTCCTTGACAACCTCCGCTTTGACCAATGGAAAACCATACAACCCAAATTTGCCGAAAGCTTCAGAATCATCGATGAGCAAATTGCCTGCGCTATACTCCCCACCACTACCCAATACAGCCGCAATGCCATCTTTGCCGGAATGCTACCTGCTGCTATCGAAAAAAAATACCCCGTGGAGTGGAAAAATGATGACGAAGACGGCGGAAAAAATATGCACGAAGAACTCTTCTTTCAAGACCTACTCCGTCGCAAAGGTCTCAGCCATCTCAAATACTCTTATACCAAAATCACCAATCACCAAAGTGGCGACAACCTCGTCAATACAATTCAAAACCTTCTCCACAACGATATCAACATCATCGTGTACAACTTCGTCGATATGCTCTCCCATGCAAGGACCGAAATGGAAGTTCTCAAAGAACTAGCCAACGACGAAGTCTCCTACCGATCACTCACCCAAAGCTGGTTCGAACACTCCCCACTGCACCAGGCACTCAAAAAAATAGCCGACAAACCTATACAACTCATCCTCGCCACCGACCACGGCAGCGTAAGAGTACAGCGTGCTGCCAAAGTAATAGGCGACAAACAAACCACCACCAATATCCGCTACAAACATGGCAAGAATATGCAGTACGAAAAAAAAGACGTTCTCGCCTATCGCGAACCCGCCGAAATAGGTCTACCCAAACCCAATTTTAACTCCACCTTTATCTTCGCCAAATACGACGGATACCTCTGCTACCCAAACAACTATAATCATTACGTCAATTACTTCAAAAACACCTTTCAACACGGCGGTGTATCGCTGGAAGAAATGCTCGTTCCCGTCGTACGCATGGCATCCAAATCGAATCCATAAAGCCATTTGGAGCCCAGCGCCACATCCCCTATTCAGTCACTTCGAGCTATCCGTTTGTATCTCCCTCTCCGCAAGCTACGAGGGAGGATACCACTCCTATCTCGGCTAGCTTTCAAGGTTCTATACATCCTTCAGCTACATACCACAGAGTAAGTATGTTGACACAGCTATTCTGTCGAAAAATTCAAGATATTTTGAATGCCTATCCATTGACTTATCTCAAGGAAGATAAAATGAAAAAATCAAGATAAAAAAGTTACTCTCAGGAATTTTTATCACCAATGCGAGGTCACCCATCCACACAACTAACCAATCAATAGAAGGCTCTTCACTTACCTCTCACCATATCACTTATGAGCATCACGTATATCTCTCCTCCTACACAAAAAAAGTCTTACATTTGTCCCTATGACCATCGAGCAACTGAAAGAAATGCGTGAACGGGTTGCAGCCCTAAAGTCATTTTTGTCGATAGAAGAAAAAAAACAAAAAATAGAAAATGACAGACAACGAAGTCTGTCAGAAGGCTTTTGGGATGACAACCACCGAGCCACAGCTATACTCAAAGATATAAAAACGAATACCTACTGGGTCGACCTCTTCCAAAAAGTAGACCAAGCCGTAGAAGACTTCGCCGTGCTATTCGAATTCTGGAAAGCCGCCGAAGCCTCCGAATCCGACGTACAAGTCCATCACAGCCTCGCCTTACAAGCCATCGAAGAACTCGAATTCAAAAGCACACTCAACCAGCCCGAAGACGAACTCGCAGCCGTACTCACGATCAATAGCGGTGCCGGAGGTACCGAAAGCCAAGACTGGGCCGAAATGCTACTCCGTATGTACCGAATGTACGCCGAAAAAAGCGGCTTCAAGATCAGCGAAATAGACATACAATGGGGCGACGGAGCCGGTATCAAACAAGCTACGATAGAAGTAGATGGCCCCTTCGCCTACGGATTACTCAAATGCGAAAACGGTGTACACCGCCTCGTACGCATATCACCCTTCGATAGCAATGCCAGGCGGCATACCTCCTTCGCCTCTGTATTCGTATACCCTCTCGTAGACGACTCCATCGAAATCGAAGTCAATAACGCCGATATCGAATGGGAATTTTTTCGCGCTGGTGGCAAAGGAGGACAAAATGTCAATAAAGTAGAAACAGCAGTCAGACTAAAACACATACCTACCGGTATCATCGTAGAATGCCAGCAAGCACGTACACAAGGAGAAAATAGAGAAAAAGCAATAAAAATGCTCAAATCACAGTTATATGAAAGAGAACTACAAAGACAAGAAGAATTGAAAAACAAAACCAATGCCGGCAAAAAGAAAATAGAATGGGGCTCCCAGATTCGCTCCTACGTATTCCATCCCTACAAAATGATCAAAGACCACCGTACCGACTATGAAGTAGGTAATGTAGGACCCGTGATGGATGGAGAACTCGACGGATTTATCAAAGCCTACTTAATGTTGGATACCAATGCAGAATCAATAAGCTAAGTGTGAAAAAAATCTTACTCATATTAATATTTTGCTCCCTATATCAGCATCCTCTGCATGCGCAAGTGAGTGGCTTTTTTGACGGAAACTCCTTCTTCCTTCAAGAAAAAGAACGAATACGCCCACCCAAAAAAGCGAGTGTACTCTCCTTCTACTTTGGCCCATCCAATTATCTCGGCGACCTCGGAGGCAACTCTGGCGTAGGACGACCCTTTTTTTATGACAACAATTTCAAAAAGCGCACCTACTTCTATGGCATCTCCTTTACCAAAATGTATAGATCCGCGCTCGGATTTCGTTTCGCCTATAGTGCCGGCCGCATAGCAGGCAGCGACCTTGATGCCGCCTTCAAAGACCGACTGGACAATGCCTATACACGTTACAAACGTAACCTGGATTTTCGTACCACCATCAATGAAGCGAGTCTCCTGCTGGAGTTCTACCCACTCAAATGCATCTATTACCGATACCCTCTTCATCATATACCCATCCAACCCTACCTACTAGGTGGCATAGGGCTCTTTGCCTTCAATCCCCAAGGAAGCTACTTCGACCCAATAGCCGACGATTATCAGTGGGTCGATCTACATCCACTTCGCACCGAAGGGCAAGGCATGAAAGAAATCCCTTTTCGCGACCCCTACAAACTCACCCAATGGAACATGCCTTTTGGTGCCGGACTCCAATTTGGTATCACACCCAAAACCAGCCTCTCCCTCGAATTTGTAGGTCGCCGACTCTTTACCGACTACCTCGATGATGTCAGCACCTTCTATGTTGATCCGGCACTATTTGACCAATACCTTAGCCCTGCTCAAGCTGAGCTAGCAAAATTGATGAATAATAAATCTCGATTTATAGACCCCGACAATCCCTACTTACCCGGCGCAAAACGAGGAAATCCCAATTATCGTGACTTTTATTATTCCATCAATATCAAACTTAGCATACGTATCAACAAAATCACTACCCCCACTTTCCTCAAAAAACAATACAAATTTGACGATTCTGAAATATGTGATTAAACCCAGATTTTGTCGTAGAAAATCTATCACGAACACCAAACTACTTCAAACACAAGCATTTGCTCGCTTTTTTACCCTTGAAATAGTGTACCATACCTTCGGTAAAAAAATCTTCTCTAAAGCCTATCTTTATTGTATTTTGTAAAGCATATACCAGAGGTACTTAACAACATCCCCCACTAACTACTACAGTATTTTACAAAATCTATAACAGCTACTTTCGATTCAATCTATTATCCATACCTTATTTTTGAATCAATCACCAATACTAGCTGCATATGAAACTCCTTTACAATTATTCCAAAACGAAAAAAACTGAGCAGACCAATCTCCCCCATCAGCAACACAAGCAAAAGCTTACAAAGTGGACAGTTCTGATGCTCGCTATCGCTGCATTATCATCATGCACCGTCATCAGGCCCGGCGAAGCCGGTATCAAACAGCGCATGGGTCGCCTCTCGAATCAAGTACTTAGCCAAGGTGCCGTTAGCTACAATCCTCTCACCAGCAGAGTCATTAAAGCCTCTATACAGACCAATAATCTCGAACTCTCTATCGTACTCCCTAGCAAAGAAGGGCTCAGCATCACATCCCAAATATCTATTTTATATCGTCTCGAAAAATCAAAACTACCCGATATCATTCGAAGCATCGGTCTTGATTATGAAAATATCATTGCCAATGTATTCCGATCTGCGGCAGCCGATGTATGCGCCCAATTCTATGCCAAAGACATGCACTCAGGTATGCGAGCAGACATCGAAAAAGCAATCAAACTAAAAATGCACGAAATACTTGGTCATCAAGGCATCCTTATCGAATCCGTATTGATGAAAAGTATACAACTACCCTCCGGCCTTGCCTCCTCTATAGAGCAGCGACTTCAAGCAGAGCAAGATGCCATGCGAATGGAATTTGTATTGCAGCAAGCCAAACTAGAAGCCGACCGAAAAATAATAGAAGCCAAAGGTGTAAGAGATGCACAACTCATCCTATCCGAAGGCCTCAATGAGCAAATCATCAAACTGAGAACCATTGAAGCCTTTCAAGAACTCTCCAAATCGCCCAACAGTAAAGTGATTATTACCGATGGCAAAGCCCCACTTCTCATAGACGGTGCCGCCAAATAAACACAACCTATACTACTGTTACGAATCTTTTTACCCTCAGTACCCAACACCTCTGTTATCACAGCATAAAACATTATCCCATGGTCAATGTCATTATCTATTTAAAACAACATCATAATGCCAGCGATTTAGTCACCAAACTACTACACGCAGAGCTTATCGCCACAGCTTCCATAGACAGCAACAACCGCTTTTACACCAAGCACACAGATGGGACTATCATTGAAGAGATAAAAAACGTCATCACTGCGCAAAGCAAAGGACTACTATTCAACGACTTGGTCGCTTTTGTGCAAGATATAGTAGGCCATGACGTCTTCATCGTGGGAATCCCCATCGTCTACTCCAATGATAATTTTGAAAACCTGATGAAATTAGCCACCAAAAAAGTTTAACCCAGATTCTGTATCAGGAATCGTAGTGAGAATATAATATACCATAAAGACAAGCTTTTGAGAAGAATTTTTACCAAAGACATAGTATGCACTATTTCAAGGGTAAAAAAGCTAGTAAAATCTTGTGTTTGAAGTATTTTGTGTTCGAAATAGAATTTCTACTACTAAATCTGAGTTGATGTATAGAGATAGGTATCATTCACAGTGTGCCGAGAGCAGCAAAAAGAACGGTAAAGAATATATAGCAGAATAAAAATCAGGAACCGTAAAATCAAAACAGCATGACTAGTATTCAAAGAATAGAATGTGAGATAATAACAATACTCCTAACCAAACAATGACCTATAAACTACATTCGACCAAATTCAACTATCCAATGCAATCAATAGATTTCATAGTATTTATCGCACCAATGTCACATTACCACTATAAGTCTTCTTTAAATTATTATGAAAAGTGGCTTCAATAACATAAACAAATACCCCCGTACTTTGTGGTACACCATTGTGTTTACCATCCCATCCTCGACCATCGATGGCATTGGTAGCAAATACCTTCTCTCCCCATCTGTTATAGATATCCATACGAAATGCGGTAAGCCCACTACTCAACAACTCTCGAGGTAAGAAATAATCGTTGAGGCCATCTCCATCAGGCGAAAATGAATTGGGAATATTCAAATAACAATCGCGATCTATCGTTATGGAATCCGTCGTTGTACAAGGCCCATTACTCACTCTGAGCCAATAAATACCCGCTTGAGCCACCGCAATAGACGACGCCATAGAACCCGTACTCCACAAATTGTCAAATGTTCCACCAGGATTTAGCTGATTACTGAGCAAAATAGTACTCGTACCACCGGGGCAGTAGCTTGTATCCGGGCCAAGATTCACCAAAGGATACGAATTCACTATGATGTTTTTAGTCACTACATCATCGGGGCACACCGGATTATCATTCGTCAATGTCACCTGATAAGTACCTGGCGACGACCACGAATAATAAGGGTTATGTTCATTGAGCAATAAAGTACCATCGCCAAAATCCCATGCAAAGCCAAAAGTAGTGGCGGGCAAAGAATCTTTAAAAAATACTGGGTCACCTAAGCAAATTACCGAATCAGAAGCCGTAAAAGAAGCAAAACCAGGTATATCCACAAAAATATTCATACTATAGGTATCTGTACAACCGATAGTATCCGTTACGGTAAGTGTCACAGTATAGTAGCCGGACAATGGATACTGATAATTAAAGATAGGATTTGTACCAGAGGAGGTCGTAAACCCATTACCCATATCCCATTCAAATTGCAAACCACCTATCGGTACAGATGTCCCAGCATTGAAGGTTATAGCCTGACCTATACATACTGAGTCGGGAGTATTAATGGCAAATGCAGCGTTGATTGGATGCAATACATTCACCGGCAGCGCAAAGGTATCCGCACAAAATCCATTAGTCGCTATACATACCACTACATAATTACCTTGAGTAGTATAAATATGTGTCGGATCCGGCATGATTGCAAAATTACCATCACCAAAAGCCCATCCAAACTGCGTATTGCCTGGCTGCACCGGATTATTCAAAAAAGATACCGTATCGTCTTCACATCCAAGTGTGACATCCGTTGTAAAGGTCGCATCAGGTGTGCCCACTATCGTTATCGTAGTATAAGAGGTATCAGATGTGATACAACCATTAGGGTTATATGCCACCATCATCACCGTGTACACCCCTTGTGATGTGTAAGTGTGCGTGGGCGATGGCGAGGTATCGGTATTTCCATCCCCAAAATCCCAAAAATAACTCACCCCGGCAATACTATTATTCGTAAATACCACCGGATGAGGTGTACATCCACTGTCATTAGGGCTAATATCAAAACTAGCTTGTGGACCGGTTTGTTCAAAATCAAATTTATAACTGGCCACATCCCAGCTCCCTGCCATATTATTGGGAGCATGACAACCCGGAGTTTGGTAAAAAGCCGGACTATTTGTACATACCGATTGATACACAATACCTGCCGGATCAAAACGACTCGTTCCTCCATCCACATGATCGCCGGGTACACCCATATAGGTGGCGTAGATAAGCTGCGTAAAATCACCACTCAACACACAAAGCCAAAAACCTCCCTGTGTACTCTGATGAGCATTAGGCGTCAATGGCAAACCCTGCCCTGCCTGAAAACCAGAAAAGTAGATATTACCACATACATCCTTCAAAAATGCGGTTGGCACCAAGTTAGTAGTTTGACCTATACGGGTCGATAAGGCATAGTTACTCAAATCAGGATTCAATTTCATAATAAAAATTGTCGTATTCGGATTATTATAAACACCTGGCGACACCGGAAAAGTAGCTCCAGCTGTTTGCCCACACACATACACCGTATCCATTGCATCCACTTGCACCTTGAAGGCATGATCATAACTTGTGGTACCAATATATGTCGAATAGATCAGTGAAGTCGCATTAGTATTGAATTCACATACAAAAGCATCAGTTGCACTCTGATACGTAGGCGTCATAGCCCCAGCCGTAGTGGGGAAGTCATTACTACTAGTGCCCCCGGCTAGCACCCAATTGCCATTACTCTTACGAGCTAGCGAAAAAGCCGCATCATTATTACTACCACCGATATATGTACTAAAGAGCAATGTACTACACGTACCATTCATCTTAAAAAAAACACCATCCTGTCCACCCCCTATCGTCGATTGATAAGCAGTCGGTGTCACCGGAAAATTAGCAGAGCTGGTACTAATAGCAATCAGCAAGTCCACCCCATTGTCATCATACGCAATCTCACCTCGATTAGCATCACCACTATTAGGACTCAGCGCCAAGCTGTTCGAAGCATCCGCCGCGTTGCCACCAATATACGTAGAACCCAGCATAGCAGTACCCGTCGCATTAAATCGTACCACATAAGCATCCGTACCACCATTACTCGTCGGGTCGAAGCATCCGGGGGTAGTAGGCAGATTACTCGATGAGGTAGAGCCCGTCATTGCCAATTCATTATTCGTATTCACCACCATATTATTAGGCAAGTCCGATAAATCCCCACCATAATAGGTCGAGTAAATCAGCGCATTACCATTCGGCGTGTACTTATTGATACCACAATCTACACCACCTCCATAGGCCACCTGAAATGCCCCTACCGACACCGGCCAACCTATCGAAAAAACCTCACCACCTGCATATAAACTTCCCGACAAGTCGTACGTGGCACTAAAGCCAAAGGTAGTAGCTGTAGAACCACTATAGGTAGCAAACACCAAAGTAGGATCTATAATCAATTCATAATTTTTATCATAACCCTCCGGAAACACAAAGCTCAGACTACCATCAGCACTCAGCTGATACATCGACTTCACAACCACTTTTTGATTCCCAATAAGCTGATACGTATAAGGAGCCATCTCGGCTACTTTCGCAAAACCAATATTGAGTTGAATACTACCATCCGCAAGCAACAAAGGTTTGACGCCCTTGTAATTGAATCGAACAACAGACGGATTCGCACCCGGCTTCACCACCACATCATACTTAAAGAGTTGACCACTCGCATACACCTTCAAATCGATACCTGTATACAAATTTTCATACAACACCGATTCATACACGCCCACGTTTCCTGCCCATCGCTTAGCATCATTACCCAAAAAATAATTTTTATAATAACTACGTTTGCCCGCTGCTGATAGTTTAGATTGCACATTGGCATTCGCAAATTGAAGCTCATACGCATAGCAATTCACCTTATGCGAATACACCTCCTCCGGATGTTCATGTTTCAGATGATGCACCTCATCAATATCCTCTTTACTGAAATACAGATAGCGAATACTCTGCGATGTCAATTCAATATGGCCACCATGAATATCAGTTCTATAATGAATTTTCTTATCCCACTGGCCTTTATTCTCCGTATAGTCCAGCAGTGGACTATCAGCAATACAAATTGTAGAATAAAATAATACAAAGGCCAATATGGCCATAAAAGGTCGAAAAGAGAATTGTCTCATGGATTGCTACTTATTAAATGCAAGACGAATATACAGCACAAATGGTTGAATTCACTACAATATAGAATATTGAGGTCAAAATAATCAATAATAACGTAATCGATACATTTTTGGGCGGCACACACGCTATCCGCTTCAAGTCCTCGTGAGGGAGCCTGTGCTG
>DAIUCL010000058.1:0-15110 GCA_036846185.1 Chitinophagaceae bacterium | reverse complement strand
CCCTACAACGAATCAAACAACTAAGCGACCAACTGGAACAAACACGACTCTCCATTGCCAACACGCAGGAAGTATATGGCGAAATGAAACAACAACTCTCGCTATCCTTCGACAACCTGCAACAAAGTCAACAAAAGTTTTCGCAAGCCGAAGCAGCCTACAACAAAAGCAACGAAGAATACAACCAGCATAATATTATCATCACCCGACAGCAAAGCCGTATCAACGAAATAGTGCAAGAAAGAAGCATCAGAGAAAAACAAGTAGAAGAATTACAACTAAAAATAACTCAAAGCGAAGCAAAACTCCTGGAGACTAACACTCAGCTAGATGAAGCCAAAGTACTTACCCAAAAACTAGAAGAAGATTTATACAAAAGCCTACAAGCAAAAACTTCTCAAGAAAAAGTGCTCAACGAAAAAGATCAGACCTTCTATGTGTTTCGCAATCAATTGCAAGAAAAAGAAAGCGCACTCAATAAACAACGCAAAAACAAAGAATTGGCAGAGGCTGAACTGTCTCAACTCAAAGACCAACTCAATGAGATGAAACTCAAACTGAGCTCCATGAGAGAACGACTTCATGTGGAATTCAAAATAGAACTCGACGATGTATTAAAACAAAACCGCAACACAGATCTCAGCATTGAAGAGCTTAATGCAGAAGTTGAAAAACTCAAAAAACGTATCGACAACCTCGGCGATGTAAATCCTATGGCAGTAGAAGCATTTCGCGAAATGAAAGCACGCCACGACTTCATTCAAGAACAAAAAGCCGACTTAAACAATGCAAAAGAAAGCCTACTCAAAACCATCGAAGAAGTAGAAGCTACTGCTAATCAAAAATTTCTCGACACCTTCGAGAAAGTAAAAGAAAATTTCATACAGGTTTTTCATGCTCTCTTCACCGAAAATGATATGTGCGATATGAAACTACTCGATCCAAGCAATCCGGCAGAAACCACCATAGAAATCTATGCTCAACCCAAAGGCAAAAAACCAAGTACTATCACACAGCTTTCGGGTGGCGAAAAAACATTGACCTCTGCCGCATTTCTATTCGCAATCTATTTGATCAAACCGGCACCTTTCTGTATACTCGATGAGGTAGACGCACCTCTCGATGATGCCAATGTAGGTAAGTTTACCAACATGATTCGAAAATTCTCCGACAATTCTCAATTCATCATCGTCACCCACAATAAGCAAACGATGGCTAGCGTAGATGTGATCTATGGCGTCACAATGCAAGAAGCGGGTGTGAGTCGCTTGGTACCTGTAGACTTTAGAAGTCTCAATTAAACACAGCATATCTTGCTGTAATAATCAGATCTGCTCAGTACATCACTATTGATACACAGATAATATTTATAGTATCATCATATTGTCATGTGTTTCATCATACAACGAATTCTACTACTTCTCGGTGAGCAGTTTAACTAAAACGCCTTTTGTGTTTGCAACCGTTTGAACAGCTCTACAAACTGAGACACACTCAACTGCTCGGCTCGCTTGTTAAATACCTCATCCTGAAGTACATCAGTGGGCAGATACGATTTAAAACAGTTTCGCAGCGTTTTGCGTCGTTGGCTAAAGGCTATTTTCACAAATTTTCGAAATCGATCATAGTCTTCTATACGATACGGATTCTGCGCATTGCGTAATCGTATCACACCCGACATCACCTTGGGTGGCGGCGTAAAACTCTCTGGTGGCACATCGAACAAATACTCAATGTCAAAAAAGCATTGCGCCAACACACTCAATATCCCATAGTCCTTAGTGCCATGCGCTGAGGCAATTCGCACGGCTACTTCCTTCTGAAACATTCCAACCACTTCGATAATATCCTCCCGCCAGTCGAGCAGGCGAAACACAATTTGAGATGAAATATTGTACGGAAAATTGCCAATAACCGAAAAAGGTTCCACAAAAGGCTTAGCCATTTTCAAAAAATCCGCATGAATTAGCGACCCGTTCAAAACAGGATATTGATGATACAAATAGTCAATCTTTTCTTGATCGAGTTCTACACAACGAAAATCACTAAACGATTTTTCTATCAAGTACTTTGTGATAGCTCCTGCTCCCGGCCCTATTTCCAATAGATGGCGGACATCAATTCCTAAGCTATCTACGATACGACGACAAAGCACTTCGTCGTGCAGAAAATGTTGACCCAAGGATTTTTTGTGTGTGTACTGCATTGCCACAAAGGTAAGTTAGATATACTGGCTAAGGTATAAAAGGTGCTTTTTTGCGAAGGATATAAGCATTGTAGAAATAACAACACGCAATACTTTGTCGTGGTGCGAACTGAAGTATATATTCGCTTGCTTCCTGATTGCTTAGGGGAGCATGGTCAAATACTTCATAGGCAATACTCTTAATCAGTGCCACATCATAATCGGGGTATACATTGATACGATTCAATGCATCGAGCATATATACATTAGCCGTCCAGAGACCTATTCCTATCAAGCTGAGCAGCTTTTTTCTGGCAGCCTCATCCTCCAATTGTGCAAGTGTGTCAAAATAATCTGGCTCGGCAATGATTGTTTCCGCTAAGAGTTTCAGATACCTTGTCTTTTGTCGTGTAATACCACAGGCTTTTATCACCTCATCAGACGCTTCATCTATCGTCACTGCATTGATAGTGCCGAGGGTATTGCGAAGTCGGGCCACAGAGGCATTGGCAGAAGATAGCGATACTTGCTGCTCGATTATTGTTTTTGCTAAGGCTTCGAAGCCATTGCCCCTATTCCAAAAGGGGGGATAACCATCCCGTTCATGCAATCGCTGTATGATAGCATGTGAGGCACGGAGAGTATCGCAATGGGATTCAAAATCGTGTGATGAATAGGTCATGCAGACATTAGTTGGCAGGTAGCAATATTGTATAGCTGCGTCCTTTACTATTATGTAAGTGTTTTTCTCGTAGCCAGGGGTTTAGCATCTTGAGTGTTTTATAATTAGTGCCTTTCGATTTGGCATAACTGATCAGGTCGCCTACACCACTATTAACCGTCACACGCTTTACATTGTGCGGAAAGTAGACATCATCATCCGACAAATGAAAGCCATATTTTTCGGGAGAAGAGAGTATCAGCTTGAGAGCAGCTATGCGAAATACATAACGCATCGTTTCGTCGAAAAGCCAAAGGTTATAATAGCTGCTTTCGCCTTGTGCAGTCATGGCGGCATTGAGCCCACCCATACCACAGTTGTAAGAAGCTGCAGCCGAAGTCCAGTTGCCAAATTTGGCATAGGCTTGCTTGAGATAAGCACAAGCTGCATCGGTCGACTTTTCGGGATTATAACGCTCATCTACTTCCTCATCGATATACAGACCAAAGGAGGGAGCGGTGCCTTTCATAAACTGCCAAAAACCCACAGCACCCGCTTTTGAAATTTGATTTTGCAGGGCACTCTCTGCTACACAGAGATATTTGAAATCGTCCGGTACGCCATTGGCTTTGAGTCTGGCTTCTATCATTGGCATCCAGCGATACATCAGCTTGATGATATACGACGTAGAGCCATGCATATAATTATTCACCAGTAGTTCTCTATCCAGTCGCTCGCGCACATCCCATTGTTCGAGTGGCATTTTTTCGCCAAAAAGAGTGAACTGCTTTGGCACGTCGGGGGTGGTAACTTTGAGGGGGTGATAGCCTTGTGTAGAGTGAGCCACAGGAGCAGGAGCAGGGTTTGTGGGGACTATCTGTAGCGGTTCTTGCAGTACTTGTGATACCGATTTGGTATCCACTACTGATTTATCCGTTTCCAGGAAGCGTGGATTTTTGAATCTATTTCGTTGTGACAGAGCTTGCAGCGATACACAGAGAGCTGCGAGTAGGAGGGTATACTTCATTCGTTTGGGTTAGATTATTTAGTAAGTAGTGATTTTTTTTTATACACGGGCACCGTGCTACAAGGCTCTCCATACATCAAGCTTTTCACTACGGACTTGAGGCGGTGTGTGATGGCAACATAAGCAGCGGTGGGGATAGGTATATCGCCACAGCCTTTGATGACTACACGCTTATCCATATAGTGCGAAGGGTCGATCTGCTCTATGGCTTGAAGCAGAAAGGCCTCTTGGGCATGGGCTTCGTCGGCGAGGAGTACTTGTGCGGCGACCTCTGTGAGCGATGAGGCCACCAGCATGTAAGCCCATACCGGTATGATGGCATCTGCACTGCAAGTCAGCGCTACGGCTTTGTCTTTGTAGGCTTCCCAGTCATGGTTTTTGAGGGCCTCTCTGAATTCTTTTTCTTTGAGGATAAGCTCCATAAATAGAAATGGCTTCAAGTCAAACACCACTATATCTGAGGGTATCAGTTCTTCGAGGTTGAGCGTAAGGATACCGCTTTCGGCTACTTTATTTACGATGGTTTGCATGGCTCAAAATTACTTGATTTTTTGGGCTACGAAGCATAATATTCTGTGAATCCGTATGCGCTTTGACTATAGCGATTGAGAATTGGCATTGGAGAGGATTTTGGAGCTCATCGACAGGTTTTCTATGGAGTCACATCGAGCTATCCGCTTGTATCTCTCTCTCCGCGAGCTACGAGAGAGGATACCGCTGCTATCTCGGCTAGTGCTCATCGGGGGAATGAGGTATCATCGGACAGGAATACAGACAAAAATATGTTGTGGATGAAGTGAGAATTGAGTTTATATTTGCATTCCGCCGGATGGTTAGCTCAGTTGGTTAGAGTACTACGTTGACATCGTAGGGGTCGTTGGTTCGAATCCAATACCATCCACTTCGCATACAAAGCCTTCGATTATCGAAGGCTTTTTTTGATGTGGAGTGCACTGAGTTGGTTAT
Source organism: Chitinophagaceae bacterium (assembly GCA_036846185.1). Lineage (GTDB taxonomy): Bacteria > Bacteroidota > Bacteroidia > Chitinophagales > Chitinophagaceae > OLB11. Next base: position 10,271 of record DAIUCL010000058.1, on the reverse strand, counting down.
TGATGAAGGCTGGCTTGTGCTCATGATAACTTACGCTATGCTTGGCAAAGATGACTGGAGATAATGTCGATGAAAACTAGCCGAGATAGCAGCGGTATCCTCTCTCGGAGCTCGCGGAGAGAGAGATACAAGCGGATAGCTCGATGCAGATGAATAAAGTGTGTACGACGGGCTCCTAAAAATAGATACTTGTATAGCTGATTTGGATCGATTACCTATTGAACAAATCGAGCATGAGTCCGAATCGAAAGTCGATGGTTTGATAGTAGCGTGAATTGGGATTTTGGATGAGGTCGTAGCCAGCCATCATGAAGGAGTATCCATTGCGCCCAAAGCGATTCGTATAGCCCACACCGACCAAGAAAGAAGGGATAAAAATGCGTATAGATTTTTCTTTTATTTTGCCGGTGCTGAGATCATAATCATCGATCGTGTTGAAGGAAGAGTTGGTAATAAATTTTTGATTAGTGATTTCGGGTTCTACATTGATAAGTATGTTGGGGTGGATAAAATATCGACCGTAGACGGACATGATATAGGCCGGTATTTTGTATTTGTACACTTCATCCTGTCCGGTAAGTATGTTTCTGTAATTGAAGGCTTGCTGAAAATAACTGAAACCCAAGGTAGTACCTACGTGAAATTTATTGGTGAAACAATACGCTATGGATGGCGATATGAATAGAAAAAAAGAGCGGTTGCCGGCTCCCAGTCCAATACCAGGCCCGAAGAGAATAGATTGCTTGTCGATAGTACTTGATTTCTTATACTTAGTGGGGAGAAGACCGGGGAGTGAAGTATTGGCTTCGTCAGTGCTATGAGCAAACGAATGAAGAGTGGCAACAGTACAAAGAAGTATGAGTAGATATTTCATGCCGAATTCCTTATTTTTTACAAATATACAGAAGTATGCTTTGCAGGAATAGATGAGTAGTCTAAAATCGTAGATTAACATAAAATTAGACGACAAATTATTGCCAATTGTAAGCTTGTGTACCTAAAGTAACATAACAATGGCCTTAAACAAATAACTTTGATATTAAAATAAATAGATAATGATAAAACAGATACTAATAGTGATACTGATATTGGGGAGTATGATACCGATGAGCATGAGCGCACAGTCAAAAAAAGCTGACCGATCGGTATCAAAATCAAAGACCCTATTGGTGGATGTGAGGACTCCTGCAGAATTTGCAGAAGGAAGTGCTCCGGGAGCCATCAATATCCCACTGGATCAGGTTGCGTCTCAACTGGATAAGTTCAAAACCGGTAGTGATATAGTCGTATTTTGTCGTTCGGGCAATAGAAGTGCGCAGGCTAAATCTATACTGGAGCAAAATGGAATAAAAGGAGTGACGAATGGAGGTACATGGCAAGATGTAAAGCTAAAATATTCAAAATAATGGAAATAATAGAAGTAGTAAACATCAAGTGCGGTGGGTGCGCCTCTAGCATAGAGCGTGCATTGAATTCAATTGAAGGGGTAAAGCAAGTGCAGGTTGATATTAATACTCAAAAAATATCTGTTGAGGGCAAAGCAGACAAAGGAGAATTAGTAGCTGTGCTACATAAGCTGGGTTATCCTCTTGCCGGAGACAATTCTCTTATACTCAAAACAAAATCCTATGTGTCGTGTGCCATAGGGAATATAAAAGGATAAGTCATGAAGGTATGGTTGACACAATGGAATTTTTTTAGGATTGTTCGTTTATTGATGGGGATAGCTGTATTGATTCAAGGCTTACAGATGGGAGATAAACTGATGGGAATACTGGGTCTACTATTTGCCTCTATGGCTTTATTGAATAGATCCTGCTGTGTAGGAGGTACTTGCAGTATGAATCTTAAATCCCCGATAAATAAGAAAACTAATTATAACGATATTGTCTATGAAGAAGTGGTTGAGCATTAATTACATTTATGTACTGGGAGTTGCTGCCGGAGCAATTGCCGGATATATCTACTGGCAGCAAGTAGGGTGTGCCTCTGGCACTTGTAGTATCACCTCCAGCCCGGTGAACAGCACTTTATATGGAGCTGTGATGGGTTACTTATTAACGAATATTATAAAAACATACAAAAAATAGATTGATGAGAGTTTTTACACTAGCAGTTATTCTATTTATGGGTTTTACAAGCAACTTTAACGCTAAAGCCCAAGCTCCTTTTTCGTATGAACTTAGTATACATCCCATACAAATTCTTGGCTTACCGGGGTTGCACTCTTTTGCATTTGGGCAGTCGGGAGGAAAATGCTTGCTGATAGGAGGTCGTCGTGATGGGCTACATGCCAGACAGCCCAATAGTTCGTTTCCGGCGAATCAAAATAATACCAGTCTTTATGTAATAGATTTTCAGACATCTCAATTTTGGTCAGCGCCGCTCTCTAGTTTACCCACCTCTATTGCTGAGCAGTTACAGTCAACCAATATGAATTTTTTTCAGGATAAAGATACACTCTACATTATAGGAGGTTATGCCTTTTCTGCCACAGCAAATGACCATATTACGTTTGACAAATTAACCTCTGTTCAGGTTTCATCTGTTATCAATGCGATTATCAATAATCAGTCATTTTCTTCTTTCTTCAAACAAGTAGCTGATCCTATTTTTGCCAATTCTGGCGGGCAGCTGGGTAAGCTAGGCAATACATTCTACTTGGTTGGAGGCCAGCGTTTTGATGGTCGTTATAATCCAATGAACAATCCTACCTACACCCAAACCTATTATAGTCAATACACTAAATTATTACTGAGTAATAGCGTTGCCACCCCAAACTTCACGATAGTGCAAACCATCACAGATCCTGTACATCTTCGAAGACGAGATTATAATTTGCTTCCACAAATATTTCCTGATGGCAGTGAAGGCTACATGATATCATCGGGTGTATTTCAAATCAATGCTGATTTGCCCTTTTTGTATCCTGTAGACATCAGCCCTACTGGCTATATACCCCGTACCAATTTCAACCAATACCTAAGTAACTATCATGGAGCAAAGGTGGCTTTGTGGGATAGCACCTTTAAGAGTATGCACAATTTATTTTTTGGAGGCATGAGCCAACATTATTATCAAAATGGAACACAGGTTCAGGACAATTCTGTGCCATTCGTAAAAACAATTAGTAGAGTAACTCGCAATCAAGATAGCAGCCTACAAGAATTTAAATTAAATACAGAGATGCCAGGATACTTGGGAGCGGGAGCAGAATTTATACCCAATCAAGCACTACCTCATACGGAAAATGAGATTATCAAACTGCATCAAATTCAAGTGGACAGTTTCACCCTAGGCTATGTTGTAGGAGGTATAATAAGCCCAACCACAAATCCATTTACAGGCAACCAAAGTAATACTACCTCAGCAAATACAGTAGTATATGAAGTACGACTTCAGAAAGCAAAAACAAATTCTGTAAACGAGTTAATTGATGGAAAAAACCCCTATTCGATCTTTGTATACCCCAACCCCGCTGAACATGAATGTAGCGTTACTATTGAGTCGCCTCGCGATGCTCGATGCGACTACTTTTTGGTGAATATGGAAGGTAAAATTCTATCTGTAAAAAACGCTATCCAATTGAATCAAGGTAAAAACAACATAGAACTTGAGCTACCTACAGGAGTTCGCAACCAACAAATTTCGCTGAGTATAGTAATAGATGGCATCTACTTTATAACAGAAAAAATAACGATAAAATAGCGTCATACTATGATAAAGCTGCTCATAACGCTTAGCCATCATCTTTAGCAGCTCTTTTTTTACTTCCTTCGTACAACTCGTAATGCAGTAATCGGGACTCGATATTACCATTGAAGAGTTTAATCTTTCGAGAAGTTCTGAGACCGATGAATTTGGTAGCTTCTAAGTTGCCACTGATGAGCCAGGCAGAAGCATTTTGATAATATTGCTTCAGCGTATCGCCTATATGTTTGTAAAACGATTCGGTATCAATACTGATACGTTCATCGTAGGGCGGATTGAATACAATAAAGAGAGGGCCTTCTGACTTTTTTTGACTCTTAAAGAAATTTTGCACTGACACATGGATGTATTCCTCCAGTCCTGCATTTACAATATTATGCTGGGCTTTGCGCACGGAAGCTATCGAAATGTCATATCCATACAAATTGTGTCGAAACTCTCTCGTACGACGCATGAGAGCCTCCCTGATAGTATCAAACAATTCTTCATCCCAGTCGGGCCATCGCATAAAGGCAAAATCTTTACGATGAATATTAGGGGGGATACCGCAGGCTATCATCGCAGCCTCAATAAGTAATGTACCACTACCACACATCGGATCCAGAAAATCGCTTTGCCCTCTCCATCCAGACAAGAGCAATATACCTGCAGCCAACACTTCATTGATAGGAGCCACATTCGTTTGAGTACGGTAGCCTCTCATATGAAGAGAATGGCCTGAACTGTCAATGGATATGGTACAATGATTTTGGTAAATATGAATATTCAATCGAAGGTCGGGTGATTCGGTATCTACATTAGGTCGGGCTTGAAATTTTTCTCTAAAATAATCGGCAATGGCATCCTTACACTTCAAGGCAACATATTTCGAATGGGTAAACTGCTCGGAATGTACCGTAGCATCAATCGCAAATGTTTGCTCCAAAGTCAATAGCTTATCCCATGCAATGGCTTTCGTTTTGGCATAAAGATCTTGTTCATTCGCTACTTCGAATGCAATCAATGGCCGAAGCACTTTAATCGCTGTTCGCAAACCCAGGTTGGCTTTGTAGATAAAACCCAAATCACCTTCGAAGCTCACCATTCTGGTTCCCTTTTCGATATGTAAAGCACCCAGTTGCTTCAATTCTTGCGCCAATACTTCCTCTAATCCAAAAAGAGTTTTAGCTATCAGTTTTACGTTTTTACCCATGTAATGCTATAGTAAAATTTAATTTATCAGCAGAATATTCACACTTCGTTGCAGGATGTTAAACGCTATTTCAGCCATCAGATTTTCTTTGTCCAAGGTAGGATTGACCTCTGTAATTTCAAAGCAACAGATTTTATGATTTTGCATCAGACTGGCCATGATATCTTCAGCTTCCCTTTCCTTTAGTCCATTGGGTACTGGCGTACCGGTACCTCTCGATATACTACTATCCAGGCTATCTACGTCAAAAGACACATAGATATCATCGCAATGCTGGAGGGTAAGTAGCGCTTGACGCACAACTTGTTCTACCCCTTTCTTTCTCACTTCAGATACGGGTATTACTTTGATGCCATGTTTTTTAATCAGGTGATCTTCTTCTTTCTCTGTATCTCGTAAGGCTATAAATACCATATCCTCCGGATAAATTTTAGGCTGAATATTACCAATATTCTTCAACTCATTCCATATACCCACCGTTTTGTCGTCGGGCTGATGTACCTGGCAGTCTAAATTGTCTGTACCCAATGATACCGCCAGAGGCATCCCATGCATATTACCACTGGGAGTGGTATAAGGCGAATGGAGATCTGCATGAGCATCAATCCATATTACACCTAGTCTGCTTTTGGGTTTTGCCATTTTGATACCCGCAATGGTACCACCGGCACTACTATGATCACCGGCAAGCACGACCGGAAATAAACCGGACTTGATATTACTTTCTACCGCCTTTGCCACTCGCTCATAAATCAACTTAACGCCTCTTATTCGCTTAGCATAAGGGCTTTCTACAGGTTCGTACAAAAGGTTATTTTCTGTAGGTACAACATCACTTGGAAAATTCACAAAAAAATTACTCATAAAATCAAGAGCAGCTATTTTGAGCGCATCTATTCCAAGGCTTGCTCCTCGTGTTCCTGCTCCTATTTCTGATTTAACTTCTATAATTTTGATATTTCGCATGCAGCAAAGATAACTCGAATACCTGCATCGGAAAACAATATCTATTGTATTCAAACCACATACACCCATCATATCACTTTACAAATCTCAAATCAAATAATTACTCTGATCCATTACTATCATGAATTTGTTTTTTGTAGCATTTATCACCCTCACCATAAATCAAACATTCCAAAAAAATATTGTACCTTGTCCGACTGAATTACGCCTATGATTGAAAAAAGATGGACACGAAAAGAAGTAAATGAAACAAAAGTACTCGCACTTCAGGAGGCTCTACATATCAATCCTGTGTTTTGCAGGCTTTTGGTGCAGCGTGGCATAGATAGTTACGAAAAAGCCAAAAAATTTTTTAGATCCGACAGAACCCATTTACACGACCCTTTTTTGATGAAGGGAATGCAAATCGCTATTGAACGCATTCATCAAGCGTTTCTGCAAAAACAAAAAGTAATGATCTACGGAGACTATGATGTAGATGGCACTACTTCTGTAGCCGTAGTATACCAGTATTTTCGTCATTTGTATAGCGACATAGAATTCTACATTCCTCATCGATTTGCCGAAGGATACGGCCTATCTCAAAAAGGAATTGATTATGCCATTTCTAACAACATAGGACTCATCATAACTCTCGACTGTGGCATCAAAAGCCAACATCTCATAGCCTACGCTGCTGAGCATAGTATCGATGTCATCGTATGCGACCATCATCTACCCGACACCACCTTGCCTCCTGCTATCGCCATTCTCAACCCCAAGCAAGAAGACTGCAACTACCCCTACAAAGAATTGTGCGGATGTGGTATTGGATACAAACTCATCAGTGCATTCGCTCAACATTTTCAAGTAGGAGAAGAGTATGTAGACGAACACATCGATTTGGTTGCCACAGCTATAGCCGCAGATATAGTACCCATCGTAGATGAAAACAGAACGCTCTGTATCTTAGGCCTCCAAAAAGCAAATGATAATCCATCTATACCTCTCAAAGCACTCAAAAAAATTAGTGCTATGGATCGCCCTTTCACCATCAGCGATCTAGTGTTTATTATCGCACCTAGAGTCAATGCAGCAGGCAGAATGGATGATGCACGCAAAGCAGTCCAACTCTTTATCGAAGAAAATGAAGAAAAAGCAGTAGAACTGGCACAAATACTGCACGAAGACAATAACGATCGAAGAGATGTAGACAGAACTACTACCGAAGAAGCACTCGAATTATTAAATAATGATCAATATGCAGCTAGCTCCCGATCTACTATCGTCTATCAGCCTCATTGGCACAAAGGCGTAGTAGGCATAGTCGCCTCCCGACTTATAGAACACCACTACCGTCCTACCATCGTACTCACTCATAGCAACGGAAAAGTTACCGGTTCTGCCCGATCCATCAAAGGATTTAACCTCTTTGATGGTTTATCAAAGTGTGCAGACCTACTCGATACCTTCGGAGGTCACTATTTTGCCGCAGGCCTCACCCTCGACGAAGAACACTTACCAGCTTTCAAAGAACGCTTCGACCAAGTCGTGCGAGATATGGTTCCCAATGACTATTTTTTTCCCGAAATTGAAATTGATTCCATTCTACCCCTTCGCGATATCAACCAAGCATTCATGAATCTTCTCAAACAATTTGCACCACACGGACCCGAAAACATGAGGCCCATATTCATATCCCAAAGAGTAAATGACTTCCAAAACACCAGCAAACTAGTTAAAGAAAAACACATTCGATTTGTAATACAGCAAGAAGGCGGCTACCCAATCAATGGTATAGGATTCGGCATGGCCGACAAAATACATATCGTCAAATCTGGCAAACCTTTCGACATTCTCTACCACTTAGAAGAAAATGAATGGAATGGACAAGTCACCCCACAACTGAAAGTGATCGACATACGAGCCTCAGATACTTAATGACAAAATAACCACAAGCACACAATTTTCAATACCTTTGATACAATGCGAGCGGCAGACATCCTTTCACTAGCCCATAGATCTATCAAAACCAATAGACTTAGAGCAAACCTTACTGTCACTATCATTGCTATTGGCATCACCGCTCTCATCGGCATTATCACTGTAATAGAAGTACTCAAAGTCTCCATCAATACCAGCTTTGCCACTATGGGAGCCAACACATTCAATATCACTTCTGAAAAAGTTGTGCTCAAATCCGGTGGCCGGCGCAAAAGAAATAACGACACTGAAAACAACCGAATTAAATGGCAAGATGCCAACCTATTCAAAAACCGATACAACTACCCCTCCACCGTAAGTGTACAAATCATAGCTACCAACTCCACCACCATCAAAGCCGGTCGCAAAAAATCTAATCCCAATATCAATATTTTGGCCACAGATGAGAATTACCTCAACGTGTCAGGTTTAGAAATCACCCAAGGACGAAACTTCAGCAATCGCGAAACCAACAGTGGCGAAAACGTATGCATATTAGGAGCATCCATCGCCAAAAAATACTACGGAGGCGCATCCTACGCCATCAATCAACTTCTTCACATCGGCAACACAAAATACCGAATCGGAGCTGTACTCGCTCCCAAAGGCGCCAGCTTTGTAGACCGAACAGACAATATGATCCTCATCAGTATTCAAAATGCTCGTCAACGCTTTAGCATGAACCAAAAATCAGCAGTTATCAGTGTCAAAGTCAATAACATAGCCCAAATCAGAGCAGCCATGGACGAAGCCGAAGGCACCATGCGATCTATCCGAAGACAAAAACCAGGCGACCCCAACACCTTCTCTGTCAACAAAAACGATGAAGTAGCCAAAAGCCTTATCGAAAATCTACGCTTTATAACCCTCGCTGCAGCCGGCATAGGTCTCATTACTCTTCTAGGTGCAGCCATTGGTCTCATGAATATCATGCTTGTATCCGTGGCAGAGCGCACACGTGAAATAGGGCTTAGCAAAGCAATCGGAGCCTCCTCCCATATCATACTTCGTCAGTTTCTGGCCGAAGCCATATACATCAGTATCAAAGGGGGTATCATAGGTATCATAACAGGCATACTCATTGGCAATCTTCTCAGCTTAGCCTTCAGTACACCCTTCATCATACCCTGGCTTTGGATAGTACTAGGCATCAGTATATGCCTAGCTGTAGGGCTCGCAGCAGGCATATACCCAGCTCTCAAGGCGGCACGCCTCAACCCCATCAGCGCACTTCGCTACGAATAATTCTTTCCCCTGCAATTACAAAAACGCTATTTACTAATTGTAAAAATCTTGGAGCCCAGCATCAATACTCTATTCAGCCACATCGAGCTATACGCTTGTATCTCTGCCACCCTGAAGGTGGCAAAGGATACCGCTGCTATCTCGGCTAGTTTTCATCGTCTTATACCCTATCATCACACCCTTTCGACATACCTACAAACATTGCATACCTCCGCACCTTCGACCACTACTACCTAACCATGCAAAAGAAGATACCTGCCTTCGGCAGGTATCTTCATACAAAAACTTGACTGGTAATACTAATTCTTTTTCGCATTCTTAGCCTCAATGCTCAAGGTAGCATGTGGAACAGCACGCAAGCGAGCTTTATCAATCAACTTACCCGTCTCACGACAAATACCATAGGTTTTATTTTCAATACGCACCAACGCCTGCTCCAGATGATTAATAAAATTCAACTGACGACCGGCCAGTTGTGTAAACTGCTCACGCTCCATAGAAGCACTTCCATCTTCGATATTTTGATACTTATTTTCAGTATCATCAGTACCACCATCATCCTTACGCATAATGACGCTCTGCAAATACTGCAACTCTGCCTTAGCTACCTCCAACTTGCGAAGTATTAGCTCTTTAAACTCTTGCAAGTCTTCGTCGCTGTATCTGAATGTGGGCCCTGGTGTTACATCTGTCATATCTAATAGTGATCTTGGTTCTTCTGATTTATTTTTTTTGAGTTCTTCTGCCTCGGTAGACTTACGCTTTAAGGTGGACATAGGTCTATTGGCAATTACTTTTCCTTTATCATTGCGCAATACCGTTTCGCCAAAGGTATTAGTTTTAAACAAATCTGCTTTTGAAGCAGAAGTTTGACTACCTCCCAAGGTTTTAGATGGCCCTGATTTCCCCAATGGTTTCAAGCCATTTGATTTTGGCATAGGTTTAGATACACTGGTAGCCGATGCAGAGGATTTTGCCACAGGCTTAGGACTTGATTTAGATACAGGAGCCTCCGCCTTAGTGGGCAATGCCTTTTTTACCTCAGTCACTTTAGGTGCTGGCTTGGCTTTTTCTTTGGGTGCTGCTTTAGGTGCTACCTTAGCTGCCGCTTTGGGTGCTGCCTTAGCTGCCGCTTTGGGTGCTGCCTTAGCTACCGCTTTGGGCGCTGCCTTAGCTACCGCTTTGGGCGCTGCCT
>DAIUCL010000057.1:0-15214 GCA_036846185.1 Chitinophagaceae bacterium | reverse complement strand
TGATATTGTAGTTGTCATTGCTATACTTTACATATTCGCTACCGGCACCGTAGTTGAGTTTCCAGCTGCCGATGCGTTGTGTGTTTTCGAATCGGATTTTGTTTTCGATTTCTTGACTATTGTAGTCCCATAGTTTGGTATTGGTTTCGTCGTTGTTTTTGTATTTCAAGAAACGATTGCTGAGCATATTGCGACTGAGTACGAGGGTTTGGAAGCTATTCGTTTTGTAATGTTTGTATACGATGCCATTGGTATAGTTCCACTGAGTTTGTTGTGGCAGGTAGCCAAGCACATATTTTTGAAATTCGCTTTCGTTTTCGGATGTGTTAAGATTGGATACGTCGTAGGCGCCAATCATGATGTAAGATATCTCATTTTTCTTGTCGATGTTGTACTTGTATTTGACTTGCATATCGTTGTAGGTGGGCAGGAAGGGTAGGCCTATGGCTTTGAAGAGTAGCTGAAGATAAGACCGTCGTACACTGAGCATGAGGGCACTTTTGTCGTTGATAGGGCCTTCGGTGCGTACACCGATATCGCTGGTGCCAAGTGTGAAAGCTCCATGCCAGCCATCGGTACGAGGATTTTTCATTTTGAATTCAAAGAGTGAGCTCAGCATATTACCTCTATTGGCAGGGAAGGCGCCGGCGTAGTAGCTTACATCTTCGATAAAGTCGACATTGAGGATGCCCACCGGCCCTCCATTAGCGCCTTGGGTGGCAAAGTGGTTTAGGTTAGGGATTTCTATACCATCCAAAAAAAATCTGTTTTCGGTTGGGCCACCACCTCGAATGATGATATCGTTGCGAAACCCTACACTTGATCCTGCACCGGGCAAGCTTTGGATAACCTTACTAATATCTCTATTGCCGCCTGGATTTCGTTGTATCTCATTGATACCGATACTTCGAAGTGAAAGTGGGCTCTCTTCGGTGCGATCTTTACGAACTTTTACAGTTACTTCTTTGACTGTTTTTTCGGATTTTTCGAGAAGTATTTCCAGAAAGGTCGGTTTGGCATTGTCGACTGCTATTTCATAAATGGTTTTCTTTTTGTAGCCGAGGTAGCTTACCTCGATATTATAGAGACCTGCTTTAAGTTCTTTGATTTCGAATTTTCCCTCATCGTCGGTTTTGCTTCCTTGAGTTGTATTTTGAATTTGTACAGCGGCAAAGGGTAGGGTTTCGTTGCTGATGGCATCTTTTACAGTGCCTTTAAGTACCCCATTTTGTGCAAATGAGGAAACTGAAATAAAGAATAATAACAAACTCAAGAAGAACTTATTCATAATACAAACTAAAATTTTTGCAAATCTATGGTACAGCTTGTGCTAACATATTGTTTGTGATGATGCTCTATAAACACAAATGTCTCAAAATAGAATAATTAGCATTTTATTAGCGTATAGTCTACAGAGTGGTGTGGGCCCTTCAAGCTATTTTTGTAAAAATTCAAACTATATGCTACGAAGTATTACAACAGTATTTTGTTTATTGTTTATCACAAGTGCTTATTCTCAAACCTTTCAATGGGCTAAGTCTACTAATCCAGCATCATTTAATGATTATGTGGATGCTTACAGGACTTTCGTAGATGTTCAGGGAAATGTATATGTGGTAGGTTCTTTTGCCGGAACGGTGGATTTTGATCCCGGTCCGGCTATTCTTAATCTCAGTACGAGCAATTTTTCATTTGATTCCTACGTTCAAAAGTTTGATCCTAATGGTAACTTGCTTTGGGCTCATTCATTTCCCGGATCTGGCTACTCAAGTGCGCTAGGTGTAAAAACCGATGCTCTTGGCAATGTATATATTAGTGGATATTTTGATAGCCCAACCGATTTTAACCCTGCACCGGGTGTTACCTTAACATTACCTCTTGGATTTAGCGATGCTTATATTGTGAAGTTAACTGCTGCAGGGGCTTTTCAGTGGGTGAAAACGTTGGGAGGTTTTAATGTTGATATTTCATTTCAGGCTATGGACATGAGTGCTTCGGAAATAATACTTGGCGGTTATTTTACATCACAAGTAGATTTTAATCCCGGGGCCGGAGTATTCAATATCGCACCTACAGGTTTTGCGGATTTGTTTGTACTTAAGTTGGATTTGAATGGAGATTTTGTTTGGGCCAAGGCATTTTTAGGTACTGATTACGGCAATGTTCAATCCCTAGTAGTAGATAATATGGGCGATATTTCTATGGCAGGAGCTCTGACAGGTTCGATGGATTTTGATCCCGGTCCGGCACAGAATGTAGTTTCGTCCGGCAATAATTATGATATGCCTTTTGTCGTCAAATTATCCTCATTAGGTAATTTGAATTGGGTTAACTCATGGACTACCAACTCAAGTGCCAGAATCAATAGCCTGGCTATTGATAGTCAAAATGATATATACATGTGTGGCGAATTTGCCGATACCTTGGATACTGACCCTGGTGTGGGCGTAAACAATTTAATTGCCACAGGTATGTTTGATGCCTTTGTAGCAAAACTGATGTCTAACGGCAATTTTGCATGGGCAGGAAAAATAGGCGGTCCTATGTGGAATCTAGCAACATCTATAGCAGTAAATAATAATACAGTGTATGTAAGTGGAATGTTTGAAGATACCCTAGACGCTGATCCGGGAGCCTCTCAATTCAATCTGGTTTCGGCAGGAGATATGGATATATTTATTAGCGCCTTATCTACAAATGGTCAATTCTTGCAAGCCCGTCGTTTAGGAAGTATGGGTTATGAAAGTGTACAACATATGGCTGTCAACAGTATCAATGAATTGGTAGCCACCGGCTATTATTCCGGTACAGTAGACTTTGACCCATCAGCATCTGTTTTTACAATGTCACCAGTCAACTCTTCCGAGAATAGTTATCTATTCAAGTGGGGAATGTGCACTCCTACCACCACCAACCTCAGTGCATACGACTGTAATAGTTATACCCTAAATGGTCAAACATATACCGCAACTGGTGTGTATACACAAACCTATGCAGGTCAGATTTGTGATAGTCTTGTCGTGCTCAATCTTACTATAGGCAACAATAATACTGTGATTAATCATGTAGAATGCAACAGCAATACGTATACATTCAATGGCATCACATATACTAGTCCCGGTACTTACATACAACCCTATACCAATCAAGCAAGTTGTGACAGCAACTATATCATTAATCTCAGCTTTGGTACACCGAATGCATCCACACTCAATGCCACTGCCTGTGATTTTTTTACACTAGGTAACAATTTCTACTTTAGCTCAGGTGTCTACAGCGTACCCTTCACCAATGCCTCAGGTTGTGATAGCATGGTTACACTCAATCTTACTATCAACAACTCCACCTACAATTATTTCAATGTAGTCAATTGTGGTCCTTATACGTTCAATGGAATCACCTATACTGTTTCAGACTATTACTATTTCTATTATCCATCTGCCAGTGGTTGCGATAGTATAGTTGAGCTCGATTTGACAATTCTTCCGGCAGTTACCTCTACTATTACTCAAACAGCATGCAAAAGTTACGTATTCAATGGTCAAACATATACCAGCTCAGGTACCTATACTGCTACATTCACTAATCCCAATACATTCTGCGATAGTATTGTAACCCTCAATCTCACCATTGTCAATCCTAATACTAACATCACACAAGCCGGAGCAACACTTACATCTGCAGCTGCTGCACCAGCCACTTATCAATGGATAAACTGTGCCACCAATCAGCCCATACCCGGAGCTACCTCCCAGTCTTACACCGCCACGTCCAATGGTAATTATGCAGTCATTGTAACCATCAACGGATGCTCAGATACTTCACAGTGTCGTCCTGTCACCGGGCTAAGTATCAAAGAGTCAATTACACAAATTGCTCGAATTTACCCTAATCCGGCCAATGACAAACTCCATGTAATATTTGCAGATCAGATTTCAAATGCCATATTGCAAATTCAAAATACCGCAGGCCAAATACTGCATAAGCAAGAGTTGAAAAATGCCACACAAGCTACGATCGATGTACAGTCCTATGCCAGTGGTATCTACTTTATGCATATCGAAGAGCAAGGCCGACGCTATATTTATAAATTTACCAAAGACTAGTTATGCTGAGAGTACCAAAAATCCCTGTTGTGAAAATAGATTCACAGCAGGGATTTTTAATTTGGAGCTCAGCAGTAAATACCCTTCATCCACTTCAGGCTCTTCACTATATCCCTTCGCAGCTCCACACAAATCCTCTTCGCTCAGGGGATGCCGTTGCGATCCCGGCTAGTTTTCATCTGCACTTCAAAAGTCATCCATCTCATTCGAGTTCGTTTGCTGTTATTAGCTTATTCTTGAACGAATAGTAGTATTCGATGATTAATAGCTAGTATGCGTCCTATCGTATAATTTCAGATTAACTTCAATACATTATTAGGTTATTTAAACCGAAATTCTACATCAAAAGATCTATTACGGATTGAAAACGACTTTAAAATAGGTATTACATTCACTTACTCTTTATCACCATAGTGATGAATAGGCTGCTTTCGTAGAAGTACTTATTTTATAATCGTTTCAACCCATATCACGAAGTTCTGACGCACAAACTAGGTTGAATTTACACTATTATCAGTAAAAACTACAGCTTCCTAACAAGTTATGATTTTTATCAGGCTATATTATCAGAGTAGTGAATACTTTTGTTATTCAATTAATCAACTGATGACATTTGAAGATATAATCAAACAAATTGCACTAGAATTTATACAAGCTTGGAACAAGCAAGACTATCTTGTTATAAAAAAACTCTTGCATATGGATGTTACATTGATCTCTCCCACCATACAATTCGTCTGGCCCGAAAAAAAAGAAGGAATTCATGGTCGCGATGAGCTTCTCGAGTATTTTAGAAAACTACATGATATGATACCCGGCAGAACTGTCAACATAAAGAGGGGTGAACTTAAAAAAATAGAAGAACATATACACTACCTTTCTCAATTGGATTCCTCTGAAAAAGTTCAAGTGATATTCAAAATGGATCAATACTGCAAAATCATCTCTCTAGAAGTAAGCTACCTAGAATGATTACACTATATTGTACTTGTGATAATCTATAAGACCCGTAATAGGTTTTTGAATAATACTCCCCACTTCAATTTCATACTGGCTACAAAGTGAACTTATCACATCACGCAGATGCCATGCCACAGAGCCTGTAAAATGAACAGGATATTTGTGAATCAATGGGTAACGTAGAAGATGGTTGATAAACAGATCATTGATGCAGTCTTCTGCAATATTCTCAATCATATAATGCCCTCTGTGTTCCATGATAAAGCGAGCAAATGAAGCAAGATACCTGTTTGGAAAAGGCATGCGATAGATTTGATGAAGAACCACCTCTTTATCGCAATCATATTTAGTCGCAAAGGCCTCTTGGAGTTCCTCGTCAAAAATACCATGGAGATAATACTGCAATACCTTTTTCCCCAAATGATTTCCTGAACCTTCGTCGCCCAATACATAGCCTAAAGATTCTGTTTTGAAACCGATCTTCTTACCGTTGTAAAAGCAGGTGTTGCTTCCGGTTCCCAAAATGCACACAAACCCTTTTTGATGAGCACAAGTAGCTCTGGCCGATGCTAAAATGTCGCTATGTGTGTAAATCTTTTTTGCTCCAAAAAACTCTTTTAGCACAAGGTTAACTTGTTTTTTATTTTCCTCATTTTGTATGCCGGCACCATAGAAATGGATTTCATCAATACTCTGTTTCGAAGCAGATTTTGGTAATTCAGATGATAGAATTTGCTGCATTTGTTCAGTCGTCATAAAAAACGGATTGAAACCCTGAGTGCTATATATATTTTTACGACCATTCTTTAGCAAGCACCAATCCGTTTTAGTAGAGCCGCTTTCGGCGATCAATAAGGTGGGTATAGGCATATTTATCAGATTCGAGTTTGTAATGCCGTGAAGATACAATGCAGAATGAAAATAAAGAATAAGCAATAGAGTTTCAAAAAATCTGTAAGTGAAGAACTCAGCCACTATAGCTTGTAGCGAATACCAATACTGATACCATGAAAAACGGTATTGTTGTCTGGGCTGCTGCATCGATGCACTCTGGAGGGTAACATACCAAATTGATATTGCAACTTATAGCACATATTTTTATTGAATAACGTAAATTCTCTTTCAATTCCAAAACTTAATTGAGGGCTGAAGTTAAACTTTTGTGTACTGATAAACAATGATTCTGCTTGCACAGATGAAGTGTTTGTTCGTATTCGGGTCTCAAGTTGAGAACCTATGCCAGCTCCCAAGTATACAGAAGTGTTAGCTCCTGCCGGATAAGATAGGCCAACACTAACAACATGCAGAGGTCTGGTGTTTGTTGACAATTCAGCCGTTTCATTCAGTTTGCGAGGAGTATAAAAATACGTAAATTGATAATTCAAAGAAAATCGGATTCGATTATTAATTGAATAATGCCTTTCTAAACCCGATGAAATTCCAAAGCTATTAAATCCAATTTTGGGATAATATTGTTTTGCTCTTTGTTGGTATGCTCCAGTACTTAGGCTAAAATAGGTTTTGCTCTTAGGTGCTGCCAAAAGTGTAAAGTTTGATGAAAATAGTACAAAGAAACAAAGACCCAATAGGCCGATAAATGGTAAATAGATTCGTTGATTCTTCATCATCTTTTGTGAAAACGTGATGAAGATATATATTATTGTGTAATCGACAACAAGAAATTTGTTAAATTTTGATACAAAAACGATAACTAAGCAATAATACGTATAAAAAAGCGTAGTCATTCTACAACTTTTTTCACAAAATCGTTTCTTAACCTATATTTGCCATTTAGGCTGCGTAGTTCAATTGGATAGAATATCAGATTTCGGCTCTGAGGGTTGAGGGTTCGAATCCTTCCGCGGTCACAATTATGGACTTTTCAGGTTTCCCTGAAAAGTTTTTTTTTATTTTATTTATACTCACCCAAATACTTTGTGTGTTAATTCTTTTCGCCAGTAATCCCGGTGAGGAAAGTTAATTACATTTTATATTTAGCAGATCAAAGTTGACAAACGATATATTGTAGTTGTATAGCTTGAGATATTGAGTGATTTATGTACCTTAGCATCTTAAAATAATAATATGTTTAAGATAAACAGCATAGTTGTTTTACTATCTATTATATCCTTCTCTGCATGGTCACAAACTTACACCTGGTCCAACGCAAAATCGGGTAATTATGAATACAAGTTTATTAAAGCAGATCCTATGAATACCCGCTTCTATACCTTGGCCAATGGGCTTACGGTTATCCTTAGTGAAAATAAAGAAGCACCACGTATCCAAACAATTATTGCCACCAAAGCAGGTAGTAAAACGGATCCGAAATCTCACACCGGACTTGCGCATTATCTGGAGCATATGCTTTTCAAAGGAACCGATAAGTATGGCTCGCTCGACTGGGCCAAGGAAAAACCGCTGCTAGATCAAATAGATGCCCTGTATGAAAAATACAATAGCACTAATGATGAAGTAGCCCGAAAAAAAATTTATCGTGCTATCGACTCTGTATCCGGAGAAGCAGCCAAATATGCCATCGCCAACGAATATGATAAAATGATGAGTATGATAGGCGCACAAGGCACTAATGCATTTACTTCTTTTGAACAGACTGCCTATATCAATGATATCCCTACTAATCAAATAGACAGATGGTTGGCTGTTGAAGCAGAGCGATTTCGTAATCCCATACTTCGAATATTTCATACAGAGCTGGAAGCGGTGTATGAAGAAAAAAACAGAAGCCTGGACAGCGATGATGATAAAGTGTTTGAAATACTTTTTGATCGATTGTTTCAGAAACATAATTATGGTCAACAAACCACTATTGGTACCATAGAACATTTGAAAAATCCTTCTTTGAAAGAAATTAGAAATTATTTCTACAAAAATTATGTTCCCAATAATATGTGTATTGTCATGGCGGGTGATTTTAATTCCGATGAATTAATAGCTAAGCTCGATAAAGCATTTGCTTATATGAAGCCTCAAAAAGTAGAACCCTACACCTTTGAGCCGGAAAATGAAATCACAAAACCCATCATCGCCGAAGTGGTAGGGCCTGATGCCGAATATGTCAATATCGCATTTCGCTTTCCGGGAGCGAATAGTCCTGAAGCGAATGTGCTCAATCTTATGAGCAATGTGCTGAGTAATGGTAATGCAGGACTGATGGACTTAAACCTCGTTAAAAAACAAAAAGTACTCAACGCCTCTGCCGGTGCATACATTCTCAAAGATTATGGCGTACTCTTCCTCGATGGTAAAGCCAAAGAAGGACAAGCATTGGAGGAAGTAAAAGATATGATGCTGGCTCAGATAGATCTTATCAAGAAAGGAGAATTTGATGAAGATATTCTGAAAGCTATCATCAACAATTATAAAAAAGGGCTTATTGAACAACGAGAAAGTAATGCCGGTCGCGCATTTTCTTTACTCAATACATTTACTTCCGAAATGGACTGGGCAAAAGAATTGAGTATGCTCGATGAAATGAGTAAATTGACAAAAAAGGATATCCAAGCGTTTGCGCAAAAATGGCTCAACCAAAATTATGTATGCGTATACAAAAGACTGGGTAAAGATGAAAATAGCTTAAAAGTAGAAAAGCCTACGATTACTCCCGTAGAAGTCAATAGAGAAGCACAAAGCGATTTTGTGAAAAAAATTGCAGCCATGCAAGGTGAATCTATAAAGCCTGTGTATGTAGATTTTGAAAAAGATATCCAACGTCAAAAAATAGAAACCAGAACAAATCAAGTAGAACTACTCTCTGTAAAAAATAAAACAAATCCTCTTTTTACTCAATACTATTATGTTGAAGTGGGATCGATGCACAACAAACTGTTTCCTATCGCCATGGACTATCTCCAATACCTCGGCACCGGAAAGTACTCTGCCGACGAAATTAGCAAAAAATTCTATACCCTTGCCTGTGAATTTGGTGTGAGCTCTAGCAATGAAGAAAGCTATGTGTACCTCAGTGGGCTGCAAGATAGCTATAGCGATGCCATGATGTTGTTTGAGCATCTATTGGCCGACTGTCGAGCAAATGAAGATGCTCTTAAGGAGCTTATTTCGGATTTGAAAAAGAAACGCGCCGATACCAAACTTAACAAAAATGCTATTCGCAGTGGCTTACGATTCTATGCTCAGTATGGAGCGCGCAACCCCTTCAATAATAAACTAACGAATGATGAACTGGATAAGATTACCGCAGCACAGCTCATCGATATCCTACGCAATATTACGAAGCACAAACATTTGGTGCTCTATTATGGCCCTATGGAAGGTAGCGAACTCTCTTCGCAGCTAGCTATGATGCACGCTCTGCCCGCTAGCTTCTTGCCTACACCGCCTATCGAGAAATACCAATTCGTATCGCAAGAGAATAATACAGTGCTCTTTGCCGAATATGATATGGTGCAAGCAGAGTTGCAATGGTTTCGAAACAGTATGCCATTCAATGCTGATAAAGTACCGGTGGTGTCTATGTTCAATGAATATTTTGGGGGCAATATGAGTGGTATTGTTTTTCAGGATATTCGTGAGTCTAAGGCATTGGCTTATTCTACCTTTGCTTATTATGGTACTCCTGCCAAAAAAGAGGAGCCTTTCACGGTAAGTGCTTATGTGGGCTGTCAAGCTGATAAAATGAAAGAGTCTATCGAGGCTATGAGTGCTTTGCTTACAGACTTGCCTAAGTCCGAAAAACTCTTCAAACAGTCACAAGAGTCCATTCGAAATACGATAGCGACAACACGTACTACCAAAACCGCTATTTTGTTTTCTTACCTGAGTGCCAAAAAGAAAGGACTCGATTATGATATGAATCAAAAATTGTATACCCAAGTGCCTAACTTTACGTACGATAATATCAAACAGTTTCATGCCGATTATATTTCCCAAAAACCCTATACACTAACCGTAGTTGGGAATAGTTCAAAACTCGATATGAATGAACTGAAAAAGTTTGGCCCTATCAAAACTCTTAGTCTTGAAGATATCTTTGGTTACTAAATACACTTTGTATTCTTCCTAGTTGTCAAAGCCCAATCTATGTATTGGGCTTTGCTGCTTCATAGATTTACAGACGATGAGCTATAGCCCTGATTGCAGTGGATACCGCATCTCTCCTGCGCATGAGAGTATCAGAAAGTAGGAGATGCGGTAGTAGCGAAAAGCAGGACTATCGGTGAGTAAAGTACAGACGATGCGCTCCAAAAGAAAAAATAGAATAGTAGGAATAAAGAACCATTAAAAAATAAGTGCTAAGCGTACTACTATGTAGTAATGTAGTATCTTTACCTCAAATATTGAATATCCCATGGCGAAAGAGAAAAACACAAAACCAGTCAAAGTATCCAAAGCAAAAAAAGAATTTTTTGGAGCATCGTCTATGCAATTTATCAAGCAGTACCTCGATAATGCCTCACCTACAGGTTATGAAAGTTCTGGACAAAAAATATGGTTGGAATACCTCAAGCCCTATATAGATACCCACTTCGTAGATACTTATGGCACTGCCGTAGGCATTATCAATCCTGAAGCAGAGTTTAAGGTAGTCATCGAAGCGCATGCCGATGAGATAAGTTGGTATGTCAAATATATCACCGCAGATGGTTTCATCCATGTATGTCGCAATGGGGGGAGCGATCATCAGATAGCTCCTTCGATGCGTGTCAATATTCATACCAAAAAGGGTGTGGTACGTGGTGTGTTTGGCTGGCCGGCTATCCATGTGCGTACACCCCAAAATGAAAAAAAACCAGAGATAGAAACCCTTTGGATCGATGTAAATTGTAAAAACAAAAAGGAAGTGGAAGACTTGGGTATAGAAATAGGTACGGTATGCACCTTCGTTGATGGATTTGAGGAAGGCAATAATGGCTACTGGATCGCTCGTGCTCACGATAATCGTATGGGAGGAGTAATTATTGCCGAAACCGCACGTATACTCAAGGAAAACAAAGTGAAGTTGCCTTTTGGGCTTTATATCGTCAATTCTGTGCAAGAAGAAGTAGGGCTCAATGGGGCTACTATGATCGCCAACAGACTCAAACCCAATGTAGCTATCTGTACTGATGTCACCCATGATACGTCCACGCCTATGATGAGCAAAGCCGCCCAAGGCGAAGCAACCTGCGGACAAGGACCCGTGGTATGTGTAGGCCCTGCTGTACATAATATACTACGTGAGCTAATCGTAGATACTGCCCGCAAGCAAAAAATACCCTATCAGCTTCAGGCCGTCAGCCGATTCACCGGCACCGACACCGATGCCTTTGCTTTTAGCAATGGTGGCGTGCCTAGCGCATTGATATCACTGCCACTTCGCTACATGCACACTACAGTCGAAACGGTGCATAAAACAGATGTCGAAAACTGTATCAAGCTTATGGTAGAAACCCTTCAGAAAATTACCCCCAAAACCAATTTTCAGTATCTCTAAACATGAAGCTCCTTTTCCAACGAGGCGATATCAAAGAATACCTCAAAACCGTGACCTTTGCCGATATCGCCACCTTCGATAGCGGTACGGTACACGAGGTGTATGCTACTTTCTCTATAGCGCGCGATGCAGAGTGGAGTGGTCGACTATTTGTACTCGATATGAAAGAAGAGTTCGAAGAAGGCATCGGTACCTACATCAGTGTAGAGCACATTGGTCCCGCCTTTGTGGGTGATACGGTTCGCTTTGTTGCATGCCTCGAATCGGTGAACCCCAAAGGTGAAGTAGTCAATACCTACCAAGCTTTCGTAGGCGACAGGCTCATCGCCGAAGGCAGACAAGTGCAACGTATCTTGCCTCGCACTAAAATAGAACAACGGCTCGCCGATATGAAACAACCTGCAAAAAACTAATACACCACAGCATATAAGAATATGGGGCTGTCATCTATCTTCCTTACTCATCACACACCCGTCCCCTGCGGAGTGCCGTACCGCCTGTGGCGGCACCAGCTCGTTCCTCGCTGTCCTTCGGGCACGGCAGCCACCGAGCTACAGGATCATTATTCATCTCTCCGTACGAGAATGTGAGCGGTATATAATACAAAATGTACTTTTATATTATACCTTTAAGCAATAAACATACCCATATACCATGGAAATCAACCATAAAAAACTCGAAAGAAGATCACGTATCTTATACTACACCATTTCTGTAGTACTCTGTCTGTTTCTAATATTACTATCAAACCGTATCATCGACGATTTAGATAGTAGTGTGGCAATGCCCGCTATGCACGAGTATGAGCAGGCTACATCGCTACGATCGGTAGAGATAGAAATTGATAAGCACAATACACAGCTCGACAACCTATATACGAAGCGCACTACAATAGAGAAGACAATAGCACATGCAAAAGACAATTACGCCAACGAGAAGCAGTCGTTTGACAATTGGCTACAAACTCGCAAAACATTAGGCTCTCCCGACAAAGATGCCGAAGTGACCGAGCGAGCCCGCAAGCTGGATGAATCCTATAAAGTAGAGCAAGAGTGGCGGACACAATTGCAAGGAATACAAGGAAAGATAGAGGCTGAAGATAAAGCCAAGCAAGCATTACAGCGACGTATCGAAGAAGAGAGGGCTAAAGCAGAAAAAAAATACAGACAAGCATTCAGTCGATATGAGCTGCACGTTTTCCTGGTAAGATTACTTTTTGTAGCTCCCGTGTTGGGCTTGGGTATTTTCTTTTTTATCCGATTTCGTCGTCACACGTATTGGCCATTGTATTTTGGTTTTACCTTATTCTCTTTATATGCATTCTTTTTTGGATTGGTCCCCTATTTGCCAAGCTATGGTGGCTACGTACGCTATACAGTAGGCATCCTACTCTCGGTAGGTATGGGCTACTATGGTATCAAGCGTATACGAGAGTATATCGAATCTAAGAAGTCGGAGCTACAAGTATCTACACAAGAGCGTGCTAAGAAAGTACAAACTGAAACAGCGGAGAAGGCCCTGGAAAATCATTTTTGTCCTTCGTGTGGCAAAGATTTTATACTCAAAAAATGGGAATTTCCCTTGGCTAAAAATGAAGAGTCGTCGGTTTATAAGTTAGTTACTAGTTTTTGCAGGCATTGTGGCTTGGCACTGTTTACGCCTTGTGCACAGTGTGGCACAAAGAATTTTGCTCATTTGCCCTACTGCGCTACATGTGGCGCTAAGGTGCAGAAGGGCAATGAATAAGAGAGTGAGGTGTTATAGGTTGTCTTGGTTTACATTTAGAAATTAACCTAGGTGTTAGAGTTGTTATTAATAACTAGTGCAAACTATAACTTATTAATGGCGTTTACTAATTTTTTTTCATAATGAAAAAAATCTTCTCATTCAATGCACTTCATTTTTTACTCTCACAAGTATTCGAAAAGCAAAATTCGGTCTTAGTTACAAGGCGATATTTATTATAGAAAAGCGTAAAAGTATATTCACTGTTAAAATGAATAAATAACAACTATGAGAATATGTAATAGTGATGTTCTTGTCTAGAAGCTGAAAGGAGTATTTATAATACTAAAGTAAAGATCATGTATTCTCACTCACAAGATTATTTATTTTGTTCATTATTTTTTAATTCTTGCAGGCTTTTAAAAACATGTTCGAACTCTTCATGTGTTAGATTTATGTTCAAGTTTCCATGATTGACATTATTCATAACAAGGTTATTGTTATTATTTATGGTGTTATTGTCAGGCAAATTCAATAATTCAATAATGCTTGAGTCTATACGCTGTGCTATGATATTTAAATATGTGATATTGATTTGAGTATGACCATTTTCAATTCTACTATATGCGTTTTCCGTAATTCCTAGCGCTTCTGCTACATATTTTTGTGTTAAGTTTTTTTCAGTTCTGATTTTTTTAATTCTAAATGCAACTAGTGAATTGAAGTCCATGATTAATTTTTTTGCAATATGCAAAAAAATTAAGTGTTATGCAAAATAATCATTGTTAAATACTAAATAGCTAAAGGTTGTAACCGATATTTGTATATGTATAGCGCAATACAAAGTGAATTTTCTGAACACACTATAAAAAAGTAAGAATTACAAAAATCACATAAGTAAAATGAAAAAAGTATCAATTTTATTGTTGCCAGTAATTATTGGAATTATTTCTTGTCAAAAAGAATCAAAAACTAATTTTGAAAATGAAGTGATTACTGAATCTAGACCGGGTAAAACTAAACATTGGGATAAAATTCTAGATCATGACTGCGTTCCTAATGGAAAGAACTGCGCAGTTGTTTTGCCAGATTATGGATTGACAGAAGCTATTCAGTCAAATCAGATTGCACCATATGTGCTATCTAATAATGATTTTTTTGGTTTTGAAGATGATATTATCTTGGCTTTAGAGAATGATCCGTCTATAGTAGATGTTAAATTTAATTCTATTGGAGAAGCGCAAATCAGAATTAATCATTAAGTTAAAAAAAATAACGAGCTGCAATTATATGCTGCTCGTTATTTTTTTGTTAGCTATGACTTTTGTGTCGTGTAGGAATATGGGTCATTCTGATTTGCCTCAACCTATATCGCGAATTCATTTGCCTTTTCAAAAGTCTAATTTCTTAAGGTATCCTATACGTTTTTACTCAAGCAACAATGATTCAATCATTATAGATTATTCGTGTAAAAATTATTTTTATACTTTATCCCTGTCTGATTATTTCATAGACAGTTTTTTACTGCCGAAAAAATTAGAAAAGGAGTTCTTTATTAGAATTAATTCAGAAGAGGTAATTTTTCTTCCTAGAGAATTAGATTCCTTTTATTTATTAAATAATAATCAGTTGAATTCATTTAAACTGCCTGATGAGCTTAATGATTATTATTTGTCTCAACCTTTAGTTACAGGGATTTACCATAACGAAAATTCATTGTATTTCGGTTTAGGATTAAAGGATACATTTTCAGGGATTAATCAATACATCAAATCTATAAAAACAGCTCCTGTGTTTTGTCAGTATAATTTGATTGATGAGTCATGTAATTTGTTTGGGGCTTACCCCAAATCCCCACCTTATAATATGCTCAATAGTAAATACAATAGAACAGAATTTATTGCTAATTTTACAGTACTAGATTCTGATAAAATTGTAGTAGTATTTCCATATACTGATAGTATATATT
>DAIUCL010000056.1:0-15245 GCA_036846185.1 Chitinophagaceae bacterium | reverse complement strand
GAGATATACAGAGTAAATAAGAATAAACTATATTTGAAATATGAAATGATTTTGACAATTATTAAATCATTTGGTCCGCGAAGCTGGAGGTATTTCGGTTAACTGTGAATGGGGGAAGACGTGTTTCCACCTTCGATGCGACCAAACCCAATTGGTAGGACGGCTTTTGATATTCTGCTCTAGAAAGCGAACATAGGTTTCGGTTATTTCCCCCTCCTTTGTATCGCGCGGATGTTCGAAAGCCGTTCTTATTTTTAGTTCATAATAACCTCTTTTGACTTTGATAGCTTCGCCAAAGAATACTATGGTATCATATCGTTTAGCGATAAACTCCGGGCCTTTATAAAAGGCTGTTTTTCGAAGTAGAAAATCATTCCATGACACTCGTTTGGGATCACTAGGATTTTGATCGGCGATGATACCCCAGAGATGTTGGGTTTTTTGTCTGCGACCTAGCTCTGTTTTCATATCTTGTACTTTTACCATACTGACATCGTGGCGGGTACGAAGTTTCAAAAAAAGTCGGTCAAACACTTTGCTAGTCAGTGGCATGTATAGCCCTGCAAAATCTGTATAGGTTCGAGTATATCGACGAGTAAGCACAGTGGCCCATTCCCAGTTGAACTGATGCGATATCATCACGATGGCACTTTTGCCACTTTGCTTCATTTTTTCTAATTCTGTCCAATTACATTGGATTCGCTTATCCAGCTCGGTAGCATTTATCGATAGCAGCTTTACGGTTTCTACGATAGAATCGCAGAGATTATGATAATAAGCATCTTCAATGTGAAGAAGTTCGTGTACTGTCTTTTCCGGTAAGGAGTTTCTTAGGTTCTCACGCACTACCTGAAGTCTATACTTGGCTATACGATACAGAATAACATAAAGAATATCGGATATGAGATATAAGACCCGAAAGGGTAGAAGTGAAATGGCGTAAAATAGAATATAAGTGAGGTAGTACATGCCTTAGCAACAAAAGTACTGTAGTGTAGCTATAAGACAATATTTTGTATCAAACTACTTTTGCTTGGGTAATCGATGGTGTAATGTAGACCTCTGCTTTCTTTTCGAAATTGGGCTGATTTTACGATGAGATAGGCGACGGTAATCATATTTCTGAGCTCGCAAAGTTGTGGGGATATGGTTGTCGTTTTGTACAGTAATTCTGTTTCTTCGTGCAGCAGGTCGAGGCGACGAAGTGCACGTTGTAGCCTTACATTACTTCGCACGATACCTACATAATCGCTCATGGTAGATTGAAGTTCTTTGATGCTTTGTGTAATCAGTATCATTTCTTTGGGGTCGCTGGTGCCGGAGGCGTTCCAGTCGGGAATATCTTGTAGTATCTCACATTGCTCTATACTATTACTGGTGTGTAGGAAGCATCGGTAGCCGAATACCAATGCCTCGAGCAGTGAGTTGCTGGCAAGTCGGTTGGCGCCATGTAGTCCGGTGCTGGCGACTTCGCCACAGGCATATAGCTGTCGGATGGAGGTGAGACCATGCTCGTCGGTTTTGATACCGCCACAGCTGTAGTGTGCAGCGGGAGCTACGGGTATCATATCACTACTGATGTCTATACCTATGCTGATACATTTTTCATAGATATTGGGAAAGTGTTCGATGAATGAGGGTTTATCCATATGTCTGCAGTCGAGGTAGACAAATTCGTCGCCTAGGATTTTCATTTCATTGTCGATGGCACGAGCTACGATATCGCGAGGGGCGAGGGATTCTCTGGCGTCGTACTTGGACATGAAGGCTTCGCCTTTGGAGTTGCGGAGGATAGCACCATCACCTCTTACGGCCTCTGTGATAAGGAAAGCTTGTCCGAATCGTTTGCCTGGCTCGTAGAGTGCGGTAGGGTGAAACTGAATGAATTCCATATTTTCGATACGACCTTTGGCTCTGTAGAGCATGGCGATACCGTCGCCGGTGGCGATAGAGGGATTAGTGGTACTTCGGTATACTTGTCCGCAACCACCGGCTGCGAGCATGGTGATGCGTGCAGTGATTTTTTCGATTTGGTGGGTGAGCTTGTTGAGCACATATACACCATAGCAGCATATATCGGGAGTAGACTTGGTAACTAGCATACCTAGGTGATGCTGGGTGATGAGGTCGATCACGAAGCAGTGGTCAATAATCTGTATGGTAGGATAGGTGGATGCTTTGTGTAGCAGGGCGCGTTCTATTTCTTTGCCGGTGATGTCTTTGTGATGAAGGATTCTATGAGCGGAGTGGCCACCTTCTTTACCTAGTTTGTAATCGCCGTCTTGTTGCTTGTCGAAGTCGGTGCCCCAGTCTATAATTTCTTGCATTCGTTGGGGGCCTTCTTTGACCACTGCTTCTACAATGGCAAGGTTGCAAAGGCCGTCGCCTGCGATGAGGGTATCTTCTATATGTTTGTCAAAACTATCTTTGTCGGCATCGATTACTACGGCTACTCCACCTTGTGCATATTTGGTATTGGTTTCGTCTTGATTGGTTTTGGTAAGGATAGTAATTTGTAATGAGGGGTGCTTGGCTGCAAGGTGAAGAGCATAGCTGAGGCCGGCTATACCAGAACCTATTACCAATATGTCAGTAGTCATAGTATGTATTTGTACAAATGTACACAAATAGGAGTGAACGGGAGCTAATAGAATGAGTTACTCATTATAGTGGATAGGGAAGTAGTATAGAGGGTGAAGTAGGTAAGTGATAGGATGGGGATAGTAGTATGTAATGAAATACTAGGTATGACACTAGAAATGGATGCTTGTAGAATAAGACGATGAAAGCTAGCCGTGATTGCAACGTTACCGCATCTTATGGTGTGGATGAGAAGTATGGTAGAACTCCGATGCGGTAGTAGTGTAAAGCACGAAGTGGCTGAATAGTGGAAGGAAGGAGAGCTTCTAGAAAATAATTATTTTTTTATACGATGTTTTTTAGTTGTTAGGTTGTTTGATAATAATGTAGTTTTGGAGTTGATATTATTTTTATGTTTACGCTTCATTCTCCATACTCACCCGCCGGCGATCAGGTTAGTGCTATTCAGCAGTTGACGGATGGTGTATTGAAGGGTCAGAAAGTGCAAACTCTTTTGGGGGTTACGGGTTCGGGTAAGACCTTTACGGTAGCTAATGTGATAGCGAATACGAATAAACCCACCTTGGTATTGACGCATAATAAGACTTTGGTGGCGCAGTTGTACGGTGAGTTGAAACAGTTTTTTCCGGACAATGCGGTGGAGTATTTTGTGTCGTATTATGATTATTATCAGCCGGAGGCTTACTTGCCGTCGACGGGGGTGTATATCGAAAAGGATTTGGCGGTGAATGCAGAATTGGAAAAGCTGCGATTGAGAGCGAGCTCTAGTTTGCTAAGTGGAAGGAGAGATATTATTGTAGTGGCATCGGTATCGTGTATTTATGGTATGGGTAATCCTACCGATTATGCCAATGGGATCATCCGT
The DNA here is from genome assembly GCA_036846185.1 of Chitinophagaceae bacterium. Classification (GTDB taxonomy): domain Bacteria; phylum Bacteroidota; class Bacteroidia; order Chitinophagales; family Chitinophagaceae; genus OLB11. Next base: position 11,779 of record DAIUCL010000056.1, on the reverse strand, counting down.
ATCAGTAAGGGAGAGGCGCTGGGTAGAAATGTACTATTGCATAGACTAGTACAGTCACTGTATACACGCAATATGATAGAGTTTGACAGGGGTATGTTTCGGGTGAAGGGCGATACAGTTGATGTCAATTTGCCATATGCGGATCATGGCATACGTATTTTATTTTTTGGAGATGAGATAGAAGAAATATATACGATAGAGCCTGCTACAGGCAAGAAGATTCAGAGTTTGCAGGATGCCGCTATTTTTCCGGCCAATATGTATCTGGCTCCTCAAGAGCAGATGAAAAATATACTATATGAGATTCAAGATGAGATGATGGCACAAGAAGAGTATTTCAAACGAGAGCAAAAATTAATCGAAGCACAACGAATCAAGGAAAGGGTGAGCTATGACTTGGAGATGATTCAGGAATTGGGGTATTGTAAAGGGATAGAAAACTATTCTCGTTTTTTGGATCGGCGTAAGGCTGGGGATAGACCGTTTTGTTTGATTGATTATTTTCCTAAAGACTTTCTGATGGTGATTGACGAAAGTCATGTGACGATACCGCAAATAAGCGGTATGTATGGTGGCGATAGAGCGCGAAAAATGAATTTGGTAAGCTTTGGATTTAGACTTCCTTCTGCCTTGGATAATAGACCCTTAAACTTTTCGGAATTTCAGTCTATGATCAATCAAGTCATCTATGTAAGTGCTACGCCGGGTCATTATGAGCTGGAGCAATGTGAGGGTGAGGTGGTGGAGCAGGTAGTGCGCCCTACAGGACTGCTGGATCCTCCTATTGAAGTGAGGCCTAGTATTAATCAGATTGATGATCTGCTCGACGAGATAGACCGTAGGGTGAGCAAGGGTCATAGAGTACTCGTGACCACACTGACCAAGCGACTTTCGGAGGAGCTATCGAAGTACCTGCTCAAAATAAATATTAAGTGTAAGTATTTGCATAGTGGTATCGATGCCCTTGAGAGGATTGAAATACTGCGCGATCTGAGACTCGGAACTATAGATGTACTAATAGGGGTCAACCTCCTTCGTGAGGGTTTGGATCTGCCGGAGGTATCTTTAGTAGCAATATTGGATGCAGATAAAGAAGGATTTCTGCGAGATGAACGCTCGTTGACACAAACTGCCGGCAGGGCTGCGCGTAATGTGGATGGATTAGTAATCTTCTACGCCGATCATATAACGCAAAGTATGCAACGTACCATCGACGAAACAAACCGAAGACGCGAAAAACAAATCACCTATAATACCACACACGGCATCACGCCCAAAACGGTGGTGAAATCCATAGATCAAATTATGGGACAAACATCCGTACTAGATATTAAAGGCGATGAATGGCAAAATCGCTATTCGATACCCGATGAAATAGCACTGGCAGCGGAAGAACCCGGCGTATCGTATAACGATAAAAAAGCATTGGAAAAAGAAGTGGCCAGTGTAAAAAAACAAATGGAAAAAGCGGCAAAAGACCTCGACTTTATCGAAGCAGCCCGACTTAGAGACAAAATGTTGGCACTCAAAAAACAACTAGAGGCCTAGTAGGGTATTTTTGATACCATATTATAGAAGTATACGTGACTTGCCTCGTATTTTTGTCCAATGAAATTCTTACGCATTATTGTAACTGCTACTACCTTAAACCTACTTGCTACTTGTTTTCTTTTTGCTCAGTCGGTATTTCCTCCCAAAAAATATCCAGCCGATAACTATGCAAATCCTATAGACTCAACGATTTCTTTGGTAGGAAATTTTGGCGAATGTCGCCCTAATCACTTTCATTCGGGTATGGATATCCGCACCAATGGAAAAGAAAACTATAGGCTATATGCCATTAGTGATGGATATGTATCCAGGGTCAAAATAGAGGCAGGAGGATTTGGCAATGCCATTTATATTACCCATTGGGATGGCTATACCAGTGTATACGCACATATGAACACCTTTTTTGTGGAGCTAGAAACAGAAGTGCGACAAAGACAATACAAAGATAAAAGCTGGAAACAAGATATCGTTTTTTCTCCGCTACAATATCCTATCAAGAAACGACAATTTATAGGACTCAGTGGTAATACCGGTTCCTCACAGGGACCTCATCTGCACATGGAAATCCGAAATACAAAGAGTGAGGCTCCTCTCAATGGATTACTCTTCTATACCAAACTCAAAGATACCAAGGCTCCTACGCTTAAGTCGCTCGCTATTTACGATGGCTCATTGAGTGTATATGAGCAAAAGCCCGCTCTGATACCACTCACTCTGAAAGGTAAACAATTCAGATCGCCTAGCGATACCTTGTATCTCAATGTGCCCTCTGCTATACTAGGCATCCGTGGAGATGATTATATGGAGAGTGCCACCGGCACACTCGGTATTTATGAAAGCAGATTGTATATAGAGGACAAATTGGTATTTGCATGGCAACTCGATAGCATTGGTTATGACATTACCAGATATATGAACGCACATGCCGATTACAAACACAAAAAAAATGGTGGTACATGGATCCAATTTCTTCATCAGTTACAGGGCGATCAGTTACCCATCTACAAATCCTCTTCGCCTAAGCGAGGTCTTATCGATCTAAAAGACGGCAAAGCCAAAAAAGTCCGTATAGAATGCCTCGATGCCTATTCCAACAAATCGGTGTGGGAGGCCGTACTCATCGGTAATAGCACTACCACTACAGATACTACTATGCAATGCCCCAACAGATTTAAAGCAGGCAAACGAAATTCCTGGTTGGGTGCTTCCATACAATTTACACTGGCAGAAGATGCCTTGTACGACGACTTCTGCCCAAGTATCACTACACAAGAAAATGCAACTAATCCTTACTCATACCGATACAAAGTACACAAAGCAGACATACCTATACATTCATGGTTTGACCTAAAGTTGAAGCCAAAACAAGAAATTCCGCTTCCTCTTCAAGAAAAAATAGCCATCGTACGACATCCACACAGCGGCGAAAGTAACAAACGCGGTAAGGCTGCCAGCTACGAACAATCATGGGTCAAAGCGTCCGTCAGAGACTTGGGCGACTATGAAATCGTCATCGACCGCACGCCTCCCACCATTACATCTACTATAAAAAATGGTGATAAAGTAGGTGCCAAATCCAGAATTACTTTTGTCGTCAAAGAAGAAACGACTACTGTGGCTACAGTTGCACTTTACCTCAATAATCAATGGCTTCGACTCGTACAAAAAGGCGACACCTATTATTACGAAGTAGACGACTACATGCCCTCCGGTAGACACCAGCTTACACTCACAGCCAGCGACGAAAATAATAATACCAAACAATATACATTTACTGTAACACGATAATATGAGCACACAACAACCCACGATCGGCAGCAAAGCACCAGCCATCTCTCTCAAAAACCAAGACGGCAAAAAAGTAACATTAAGCAGTTTTAAAGGCAAAAAAGTAGCCCTGTTTTTTTACCCCAAAGACATGACCTCCACCTGTACCGTAGAGGCTTGTAATCTTCGTGATCATTATCCTGAATTACAACAGCACGGTATAGAAGTCATTGGTATCAGTCCCGACGACGAAATCTCACACACAAAGTTTGTCAACAAGCACGAACTACCCTATACCCTGCTTGCCGATACCGAGCAAAAAACACTACAAGACTACGGCGTATGGGGCGAAAAAAGTATGTATGGACGCAAATACATGGGCGTAATCCGCACTACCTTTTTGATCGACGAAAAAGGTAAAATACACGACATCATACAAAAAGTAGAAGCCAAAAATCATGCCGCTCAAATACTCAAATCATGGGGCTTGAAATAGAAGCAACGTCGATACGAATCAAAGAAAAATCGATACTAGCTTATTTAGCCAGCAAAGTACTTCGAAGCCGACAATGCGCCATTGTCATAGGTCGTACCATACACTTGCATGGTACACCCAAGCTCGATTTTATCAAAGACACCCGCTGGTACAAACACGAACTAAAACATATAGAACAGTTTAAACAATATGGCGTTGTCAAATTTTTGTTCCTCTATATTCTCTACACCTTTCGTTATGGCTATTACCAAAATCCCTTCGAAGTAGAAGCTCGCAATGCCGAAATACAGTAGCCTCGCACAAGCACAAGCCACACACCGACTATGTCACATTGGCAAAATTTACTGCCTTTTCAACTAAAAAAATTAGGCTATGTAAAAATTACATTTATTTTTACACCAACATGGTGCAAAAGATAACAGAAGGTATTTGTGTAACCGTCGAAACGTTTTACAACCACGAGCAGTCCAATCCACTTCTCGGCGAATATACCTTTGCATATCGAGTATCGATCGACAACAATGCACCCTTTCCCATCAAGCTGCATCGCCGCCATTGGAAAATATATGACAGCAATGGTACCCTTCGCGAAGTCGAAGGCGAAGGAGTGGTGGGCCAGCAACCGGTAATAGAACCCGGCGAATCCTTTCAGTATGTATCCGGTGCGGGAATCCATACCGAAATGGGCAAAATGGTGGGACGCTACGAACTCGAAAACTTGTTCAACAAAAAATTATTCTTTGTCGATATACCCGAGTTCGACCTCATCGCACCCTACAAGATGAATTAATATCTACAGAGTCTGTCAATACATGCTGATTTGGAGCTCAACATGCGATGTATAATCGGCATCCGTCCCGCTCTTCGCTCCTATCTCCCAGCCTCCCCCACAAGGCTTCGGCATTGGGAGTATATCCACTACGATCGGGGCTAAATCGTCACCGTCTCAATATCTATTAAGCTATCTAAACGATGTTTTCAATAATTTCAACACCTTCGATTCGGTAGCGGCATCATGCCTCACACGTAGCGTATATACTCCGGCAGGCCAAGAGCTACAAGGAATCATCACAGAAGGCTGCATCTCAGAAGATGATCTATACATAGGTCTTCCCATCATGTCATAGATTTCAAGTAGCCAAGGTCCGGATTCGGATAATCGGATGTCCAACTTTTCGGAAAACGGATTATTGACTTGTACGAAATGATTCGTCGAAAAATGATCGTCGATATGGGTGGGAAAATTGCTCCATATCGAATCATTACAAAAACCGGTCACATTGGAGCTATCGGCAATACCCTTGATAAAATAGTAATACCCTTTCTCCGTAAGTGGAAGTAGTATACTATCTGTCACACCACTATAGTGCGATACAAAGGTCGACCCTTTGTACAAATCAAATCCATAATGCCCAGGCTGGCAAAATGCCACTTTTGCCCACATCGTATCCGCTTTTGTACTGTCGTGTACTGTGAATTTGGCTTGCGGTATACTACCTATACGCACCGAAAAAGTATCTATGGTATTACAAGGCGGAAAGGTATGATCGTACATATCATAGAAAAAACTACAGTTGGGAAGATTAAAATAATTTTGAGTGTAATGGTACTGATTCTCATCGTGCATACCTATCACCGGGTCGCCAAAGCCATAGCTGAACAAAAACTGGGTAGAGAGAGTCGAAAGTCTATCTCTGACTTTGACCATATTAAAGCTATCCACCAGATAATCAAAACGAGAGCGTAGTATATCTTTCTCCACCCACAAGGTATCAAAACGAATGGAATAGCCTCCCGCTATCATCGCCGCAGTTGGCTCCTCATACATACAAGCCAAGATAGATGCATAGCCCCCTTCTGATAAGCCATAAAGTAGTACTTTGTCGTATTTGGTTTTTAAATGTTTGATAAGGGCGATCATTTCTATTAAATAATTCACACCATAATAGGTGTTTTGGGATGTAGCATACCAGTTGAGGTATTCGTTTTCCAGTTTTTGATTATTCCAGTGGATTGCCCTACTCTCTTCATTGGGTTTGATAAAGGTATATACATCACCATAGTTCTGGCATTGGTTTTTTACTTGGCAAAACAGATTATGATACCCAGTACCTTGTGTAATTTCCCAGCCCTGATTAACACCACTGCCGGGTACTAGTATGACGGCGTATTTACATGTAGAGGAGCTATTGACACATTTGTGTCTGAAGCAATAAGCCTTGCTTTGCTTATTGAGAAACGTAAAGGGGAGAAAAACCAATGGATCGGTTTCGTTCAGAAAATTGGGATAATTCAAAAAGGCATTGTTGCGAGCGGCATCGTGAACAAGGCTATCTCCGGTAGTAAGATATTGGATACTGTCCATATCTTGTACTTTGAATAGAAAAGTGGAATCCATCGCAGCATAAAGATTCGAAAGGGAATTGACAGCAGGATTGATGTAAAAATCACCTGGATAAAAATTGGTATTCACATACCTGATACTTGTAAAACGATTGATAAAAAAAATGCTGTCTGCCGGACTTAATTGTGCAAACAATGTAAATGAGGATTGTAAAAATAGTAAAAATAACAGTAAAAATCTTATCATGAAGAACATATTCTAGTTGCGGCAAAAATAATAATAATTACTTAATACACAGCTATTTGTAGAAGATATGAATGGCAAGAATGATTGGTAACGAATTGGACGATGAGCATTAGCCTTGATCGTAGCGGCATCCTGCCCCGTAAGAGTGTACGAAGGTTTACGACCAACATACTCGGGGCAGATATAGCGTAGAGCAAGACGAGTGCTGAACAAAGATTTTCTGTCGGGCTCCTAACTGGTCTATTTATCAAACGTTTTTGTACAATTCGTCAGTAAAATATGACATTTCTACTTGAATTATGACAGCCTTGCTTATAAAATCAGTCTGAAAGGGTGTGGCATAAGATTTGAGAAATAACAATAAAATCAAATAAAATGGGAAAAATAATAGGTATAGACCTCGGAACAACCAACTCATGTGTGAGCGTAATGGAGGGTAATGAGCCCGTCGTTATTGCAAATGATGAAGGTAAAAGAACAACCCCTTCGGTAGTGGGCTTTTTGAAAAATGGAGAACGCAAGATAGGTGATCCTGCTAAACGACAGGCAATTACCAACCCTATCAATACGATAATGAGTATCAAACGCTTCATGGGACGCCGATTCGATGAAGTAGCTGAAGAGTTATCGCAGTGCTCCTATAAGGTAGTCAAAGGCGACAATAATACCCCTCGTGTGGATATTGACGGACGCTTGTACACCCCACAGGAGATATCGGCCATGGTATTGCAAAAAATGAAAAAAACAGCCGAAGACTTTTTGGGCCAGGAGGTGACGGAAGCGGTAATCACCGTGCCGGCTTACTTCAATGATGCACAACGCCAGGCTACCAAAGAAGCGGGTGAAATAGCCGGATTAACGGTAAAAAGAATTATCAACGAACCTACCGCAGCAGCATTGGCTTATGGCTTAGATAAACAAAATAGAGATAGCAAGATAGTGGTATTTGACTTGGGTGGTGGTACATTTGACGTATCCGTATTGGAACTTGGTGATGGTGTATTTGAAGTGAAATCGACTAATGGTGATACGCACTTAGGCGGTGACGATTTTGACAAAGCCATCATGGACTGGTTAGCATCCGAATTCAAAGCAGAAGAAAATGTAGACCTACGAAAAGATCCCATGAGCTGGCAACGCTTGAAAGAAGCTTCTGAAAAAGCAAAAATAGAACTGTCATCCTCAACAGAAACAGAAATAAATCTGCCTTACATAACAGCGGTAGACAATGTGCCTAAGCACTTGGTAAAAAAGCTGACTCGTGCCAAGTTTGAACAATTGGTCGATAGCTTAGTAGAACGCACGTTGGAGCCTTGTCGTAAAGCATTGAAAGATGCAGGACTGAGCACCGGTGATATCGATGAAGTTATCATGGTGGGTGGTAGTACTCGTATCCCTAAGATTCAGGAAGTAGTAGAAAAGTTTTTTGGCAAAAAACCGAATAAGAGTGTCAACCCCGATGAAGTAGTTGCTATTGGTGCTTCTATACAGGGAGGTGTACTGACCGGAGAGGTGAAAGATGTATTATTGCTCGATGTTACTCCTCTCTCTCTAGGTATCGAAACGCTGGGTGGTGTGTTTACAAAACTGATCGAATCGAATACTACTATTCCTACCAAGAAGTCAGAAGTGTTTTCGACAGCAGCCGAAAATCAACCTAGTGTAGAAATTAATGTGTTGCAAGGTGAACGCCCTATGGCTAAGGACAACAAAAACTTAGGTCGATTTATCTTAGATGGTATCCCTCCTGCACCTCGTGGTATCCCTCAGATCGAAGTCACTTTTGATATCGATGCCAACGGTATACTACAAGTGAGCGCTATGGATAAAGGTACCGGCAAAAAACAAAATATTCGTATCGAGGCAGGGAGTGGCTTGAGTAAAGATGAAATAGAAAAAATGAAGAATGATGCCAAAATGAATGAAGAGGCCGATAAGCGCTTACGTGATGAAATAGAAAAAATCAATATGGCAGATTCTCAAATTTTCAACAGTGAAAAACAGTTGAAGGATTATGGTGATAAACTGCCGGCAGATAAAAAAGAAACAATTGAACAAGCGCTAACTGCCTTGAAAACAGCTCATGCTGCCAAAGATGTAGCGGGTATAGATGCCGGGTTAGAAAAACTTAATCAGGCATGGCAAGCTGCCAGTGAGGAGCTATACAAAGCGATGAACGAGCAGCAAGCTAACCCGCAGCCAGGTGCTGAGGGTGCAGCTCATACCTCGGCAGAGGGTGATGTACAAGATGCTGAAATTGTAGAAGAAAAGTAAGTATGGATATTCAGATTTAGTTTTAGATCAAGAGCCGGACAAAGTCCGGCTCTTTGATTTGACAAGGTTGCTACATCTTCGGAAGGTGTGGGAGAGATTACATTGTAGTGCTTAAGCATTTTTATTATAGAGCGAAGGCTCTCAAGCTAATGAGGTGCAAAATTCATTAGTTTATTTGTACTGATACCGGTATTTTTACATGATGAAGATTGGACTATATTTTGGCAGTTTTAATCCTATCCACATAGGCCATTTGATTATCGCCAATCATATGATGTCGCATAGTGATTTGAAGCAACTGTGGTTTGTTGTTTCGCCGCATAATCCATTGAAGGAGACAAGTACTTTATTGAATGAGAATCATCGTTATCATATGGTACAATTGGCCGTAGAGCAGGATGATAGATTTAGAGCAAGTAATATAGAATTCGGTCTACCACGTCCATCATACACCATTGATACCTTGACTTATCTGAAGGATAAGTATCCCACACATCAATTTGTAGTGATTATGGGATCGGACAGTATCAATAATATTCGGAAGTGGAAAAACTATGAGCTACTGCTGCGAGATTACGAATTGTTAGTATATCGACGACCCGGCTGGGAAATAGATAAGACCTTGAAGGGACGCATAGAAGTGGTAGATGCTCCAATGCTGGAAATTTCGTCGACTCATATAAGGCAGTTGATAGCACAAAAAAAATCCATTCGCTATCTGGTACCAGATGCTATAGCTGAGTACATAGTTGCGAATGGATATTACAGAAAATCTTTTGCTAAAAAAATCCGTAAGGACTAATTTAACTTGCGAAGAAGTTGATTAGGTAGTGCCTGTTGATTGATGAGTATGGCTATGGTTTTGTATTTAAAAAATGCTTTGGATACATAGAGGTAGCCCTTATAATCATTCGCATCTCCCCATGAGTTTTTGACCATATAGTATTCTGTACCATTTTGATCTTTGGCAAGTCCTACGATATGCATGCCATGGTCGTCGGTGGTGGAGTAGTTGTCAAAGGCCTCTTCTCTGTAGTCTGCTGTGATGGTGCGTTCTTTTTTGGGACCGTCAAACATGGTTTTGATCTCTTCGGGGCTCATCTCTTCCAGTTCTTTTTCTGGCACTATGGCTACACCATTTTTCCAACTAAAATATTTTTCGCTCACATCGGTAGCCCATGCTACAGTATAGCCGGCATCGAGTGCATGGTCTACCGCATCACAGAGGTCTTGAAGTGGTACATTGTATACGGACTGTAAGCTCCAGTTATCGGGTACCATCAGTAAAGTGGGTTCGTAATAGGGAGCATAGGTAAATGAACCTAATTCGATGTATAGATTGGGGTTTATACCTACTACTTCACTAGCAAAGGATTGGGGTGTATAGGTTTTTCCTTTCCATTCAAATGTTTCAGGAACCTTACCCAAGTATGCATCTAAGGCTGCGGTGAAGGCTGGCAGCCAGTTTTTAGTGAGTTTCCCATTTTTGTTTTCAACGATACCTTTGAGCATGCCTTCGAGAGCAGCTTGCATTTCGCCAAATTTGTTGAGTTTAGTACCATAGTTCAAGCCGGTATATGCTTCATAAGGCATAGCACCATATTTTTTGTAAATGGCTACTACATCATGAAGTTCGGCTCCATCACCCCAGCCCACAGCACCATGCATTCGTACATAATTTCGAGCACGTTCAATGTAGGCACATCGTGCGGTATATATTTCAGATAAATCAACAAAAGGCTTGCCTGCCTTCATCATTTCACTTTCCAAAAAAGAACTACCTGAATAGCTCCAACAAGTCCCGGAACTGCCTTGATTTTTGACAGGAGATTTTTCTAAGTCAATAAGTGTAGTGAATTTGAATTTTGATTTGGCGCTATCAGATTGATTTGTCTTGAGTGAGTTCACCAAATTGTCTTGTGCAATACCTGAAAGGCTGGCAATTATAAAGCCAATAGCAATACATATTTTTTTCATCGTGCTAAGTTACAATTCACATTGAATTCGATGGAATAGAATGTGATGAGCGGATAAAAAAATGACCGAAGCAAAAGTTTCGGTCATTGAGTATTTGAAATAATGGGTGCAATTATGCAGCTGCTACTTTATTTTTTTTCTTTTCGGCGTGGGCCATAGCGGCATCTCGAACCCATTGGCCTTCTTCATGCGCTTTGATGCGAGCAGATAATCTTTGTTTGTTACAAGGACCATTGCCTTTCACTACATTCCAGAATTCTTCCCAATTAATCGTTCCGAAATCGTAGTGTCCTCTTTCTTCATTCCATTTCAAATCAGGATCGGGAAGTGTGACTCCTAAGATGCGAGCTTGATCGACCGTTGCATCAACGAAGCGTTGACGAAGTTCATCATTGGTTTGGCGTTTAATTTTCCATTTAATACTCTGTTCGCTATTGGTACTCTCCGAATCAGAAGGGCCAAACATCATTAAGGAAGGCCACCACCAGCGGTCTACCGCGTCTTGTAGCATTTGTTTTTGAGCATCTGTACCTTTACTAAGAGCCAGTAAGGATTCATAGCCCTGGCGCTGATGAAAGCTTTCTTCTTTGCATATACGTACCATAGCTCTTGCATAAGGGCCGTAGGATGTACGACAAAGCATCACTTGATTCATAATGGCAGCACCGTCTACCAGCCATCCAATGGCGCCCATATCAGCCCAGGTAAGGGTGGGATAATTGAATATGCTGGAATATTTTGCTTTTCCGGTATGTAATTGGTCGATTAGTTCGTCGCGAGTAATACCGAGAGTTTCTGCTGCGGAGTAGAGATAAAGTCCGTGTCCGGCTTCGTCTTGTACTTTGGCAAGTAAGATGAGTTTTCTTCTCAAATTAGGTGCACGTGTAATCCAGTTTCCCTCCGGAAGCATACCTACTATCTCGCTGTGTGCATGCTGAGATATCTGACGGATAAGTGTTTTTCGGTAGTCTTCCGGCATCCAGTCGCGAGCTTCTATTTTGATTTCGTTATCTATTTTTTGCTGAAAAAGCGCTTCTTGTGTCATACCAAGTATTATTTAATCCTAACAAAATTACATCAATTCCATGTAAATCAAAGGCCTTGCACATAAATAATCTATATTC
>DAIUCL010000055.1:0-15304 GCA_036846185.1 Chitinophagaceae bacterium | reverse complement strand
CAGGTGAAGTTTACGCCTCCTGTAATCAAAGAGGCTGAAAAAGTTAATGAAGAAGAAAAACCACCACCAAAGAAAGAATTGGAAAAAGCAGTAGCCAGTACAGTAACAGTCGAAGGTGATGAAAATGCCAAATTGGATGCCCCTATTGTTGAAAAAACGGCTGCAGCTGTAGAAGCTCCCGTAGTAGTGGCAGAAACTAAGATATTTGACTTTGTTGAGCAGGAGCCCAGCTTCCCAGGTGGTGAAGAAAAATTAATGGACTTCATACAGCGTAATGTTAAGTATCCGGCAAAAGCCAGAGACAATAATGTACAGGGACGCGTAGTGATTCAGTTCGTAGTAGGCGAAAGCGGTGAAGTACGCGATGCAAAAGTACTTCGTGGAATAGGTTATGGCTGTGATCAAGAAGCCATGAGGGTAGTAAATTCTATGCCCAAATGGACTCCGGGTCGCCAGAATGGTAAGCCTGTAGCTGTATACCATCAATTACCTATCACTTTCCAATTGGAAGAATAATTCATTACAGAAACTTTTATCTTAAGGTTGCCCCAAACAGGCAACCTTTTTTTTTATCTTCTATCTTTCACTATGATAAAGTTGTATGTACTACAAATTCTGATAAATAATAAATCCAATTACACAATAGCATATACATGTTTGATGAATTAATAAAATGTCGATGAAAACTAGCCGAGATTGAAGCGGTATCCTTTGGTGCAGCAGGGATCGGTGTGTGAGCCTGCACCAAAGATACAAGTGGAAAGCTCGAATTAGTAGAATAAAGTACAATTGCTGAGCTCCAAATCACCTCTTCGTCACATTGTGTCGAACACCTTGTACCTGCAAATCAAAATAATCGACTTATTTTTGGACTCTTGCTATACTTTGATTTGCTTTGATAGTACATTTACAACAATGAAAAAAGTTTTGTTCCCTATTACACTGATTTCTTTGCTCTCGGCATGCGAAGAAAAACCTTCTAAAATAGGAAAACCTATCTTGCTTGGAGATGAATCTATGATAGTCACCGAAACAGATTCATTCTACTTGCAAAATTATACAAACGATATCACTACTATTCGAAAAAAGAATAGCGAATCTTCTATTGCCGGTATGATGGCACAAGTAGATAGCGCCAAAACAGTTCAAAAATTAGAAAAAGAATCTGAATCGCTTCAACAAGTATCGGGGTTTACCATTCGTTTTAAAGAATTCACTGCAGTGCTGGATGGTATCAAAGCTCATACTATCAATACCAAACAAAACGAACTGACGGATAAGAGTGTATCTTATGTATTGGATGAAGGCGATGTGATGAATATGAAACTAAAACTGGATGGATTAGTAAAAGCAAAAGTGGAACAACGCTTTTTCACTAAGCTATATATTGAAAAAAACAATGAACTGATAGAACTGACTGATTTGCAAAAATTCACCACTGAGTGGTTTTCGCTACCTAGTAAAAATAATTTGTTTGTTTCCCTAGGTACGAATGCCCTCTCTTTTCATTCTGTGGACCACAACAAATTAAAAAATGCGCTAGACAGAGCCCTTCGAAAACAAAAAAAAGACCGTAAAGAAATACAAAGCTGGCTCAATAGTATTGAAAAAACCAATGCCTATACCGATGCACCTTGTGTGGTAAAAGTAAATTCTATACAATGGAGAGTAAAAGGAGAAGTAAATAACTTACCCGTTCAGAAACTAATTCAATTAGATATTGTAGCAAAATGAGTCAAGTCTTTTATGACTATCAAGTCTATTGATAACGCATTCCGGTTGCTATTTTTCTATACGTATTTGAGGCTGTACTTTTGACAACTCATATCCAGAAACTACAAGATGAAATCAAACATAGACATCATAGGTGCCAGAGAGCATAACCTTAAAAATATAAACGTCAGTATACCTAAAAATAAATTGACCGTAATCACCGGCATCAGCGGAAGTGGCAAATCATCCTTAGCTTTCGATACGATACATGCAGAAGGTCAAAGACGTTATATGGAAAGTTTTTCGGCTTATGCCAGACAATTTGTAGGTAGTATGGAGCGCCCCGATGTAGACAAAATAGATGGGCTTTCACCCGTAGTAGCTATAGAACAAAAAACGACCAATAAAAGCCCACGCTCTACAGTAGGCACTATCACCGAGATATATGACTTTTTGCGCCTATTATATGCTCGAGCCGGAGAAGCATACAGCTATCAAAGCGGCAAAAAAATGGTACGCTTTTCAGAGCAAGAAATGATAGATCACATCACCAATGCCTTCCACCAAAAGCGGATTATGCTACTGGCACCGCTGATCAAAGGACGAAAAGGGCACTATCGTGAACTCTTCGAACAGCTCCGAAAACAAGGGTTTACCAGAGTACGAGTTGATGGAGAAGTAATGGAATTGAAAGAAAAAATGCAAGTAGATCGTTACAAAATTCATGATATAGATGTAATGATCGACCGATTTTCCATTCAGTCGGATAATCTACAACGACTCAACGATAGCTTGCAAACAGCCCTTAAGCAAGGCAATGGACAAGTGGTGGTCGTAGATTACGACGACAAGGGTATCGTACAATTATTATCCAAGCAACTCATGTGTGCTGACACCGGCTTATCTTACGACGAACCATCACCCAATACCTTCTCCTTCAATTCACCCTACGGATATTGCCCAAAATGCAAAGGCTTAGGCACTGTATATCAAATCGATCTGGAGTCCGTGATTCCAGACCGATCTATCAGTATTGCCGATGGTGGTATAGCCCCCCTCGGACAAGCCCGCGACGCCTATGTGTACCAACAAGTGAAAGCACTTGCAACTAAATACAAATTTGATCTTAACAAACCTCTCAATACACTCTCTTCCAAAGCCATGAATGTGCTGCTATACGGAAGCGAAGAGGAAAAAATACCCACTGATATCAGTTATGAAGAACAACAAACGACCATGTATCAGACACAATTTGAAGGTATAGTCAACATGGTCATTCGTTGGTTTCATGACACTTCCAGTGAATATGTAAAACAATGGTCCGAAAAATACATGTATATCCATACCTGCCCGGAATGCGAAGGAACCCGACTTCGACTCGAAAGCAGATGGTTCAAATTGGGACAAAAAAATATTGCCGAATTATGCGAAATGAACCTACACGAGCTCCAAACATGGATCAATAAATTACCCTCTCAGCTCGACAAAAAACAAAAAGCAATCGCCGCCGAAATTGTCAAAGAAATCAATGAACGATTGCATTTTTTGTTAAACGTAGGGCTTGAATATCTTACACTAAATCGTACCTCTCGCACCTTGTCCGGTGGCGAAAGCCAGCGTATACGCTTGGCAACTCAGATAGGATCCAAACTCAAAGGCATCACTTATATACTGGATGAACCCAGTATTGGACTCCACCAACGCGACAACCAACGACTGATCAAAGCCCTCCAAGAACTCAGAGATGTAGGCAACACCGTAATCGTAGTAGAACACGATAAAGACATCATGCTCCATGCCGATCACCTCATCGATATAGGCCCCGGAGCAGGCAGGCATGGTGGTACCATCGTGAGCGAAGGCACACCCAAAAGCTTCCTGAAACAAAATACTCCCACCGCTAACTTCCTCAATAATATACAGCGTATCGAGATACCCACCCAGCGAAGAAAAGGAAATGGACTACATATCCATCTGCAAGGAGCCACCGGCAACAACCTAAAAAAAGTAAATGTCGCTTTCCCTCTCGGAACCTTTATCTGTGTCAGTGGTGTATCGGGCAGTGGCAAATCTACCCTAATCAGCGACACCTTCTACCCTATCCTATCGGCACACATCTATGGCAGCAAAACCAAAGCCATGCCTTATAAACGCATAGACGGACTCGAACACATCGACAAGGTGATCGAAATTGACCAATCACCCATAGGACGCACACCTCGTAGCAACCCCGCCACCTATTGCAATATCTTCAATGATATCCGACAGCTCTTCACCTCTATCCCCGAAGCCAAAATCAGAGGGTACAAACCAGGGCGTTTCTCCTTCAATGTCAAAGGTGGACGATGCGAAACTTGCGAAGGTGCCGGTATCAAAACCATTGTGATGAACTTTCTGCCCGACGTACATGTGCACTGCGAACGATGCAATGGCAAACGATTCAACAGAGAAACACTCGAAATCAAATACAAAGGCAAATCTATCTCTGACATCCTCGACATGACTATACAAGAAGCCGTCGAATTTTTCAAACACATCCCCTCCCTCTACCGAAAAATCAAAACACTCCATGATGTAGGACTAGGATACGTATGCCTCGGACAAAGCGCCGTAACCCTCAGTGGTGGCGAAGCTCAACGTATTAAACTCGCTACCGAACTGGCCAAAAAAGATACCGGAAAAACCTTTTACATTCTCGATGAGCCTACCACGGGACTTCACTTTCAGGACATAGCGATGCTACTGAATGTACTACAAAAACTCGTTGACCGTGGCAATACCGTACTCGTGGTAGAACACAATATGGACGTGATCAAAGTAGCAGACTATATTATCGACATGGGACCCGAAGGTGGCAGTGGCGGCGGAATGGTGGTCGCACAAGGCACTCCGGAACAAATCGCCAAAAGTAAAAAAAGCATCACCGGACGCTATCTGCAAGAAGAACTACTTGCATAAATCTATGTCCACTCTCCTCTGCAAATTGGAGATAAAATGATTTTTGGAGCTGTCATCATTGGTACACATAGCATCAAAAGTTCCGTCCCTTTCGGGGTGCGCTATCGCTCCCGTCCCTACTGCGTACGGGACCGCCTCCTACGTCGGCGCCCTCCAGGCACGGCAGCCTTTCGGCGACATCACCTCATGCAGCTATCTGTAATTGTGCATCAGCGGGTCAATATAAGGACACCGGTTCAAATGATGTCCATTCAAACACTTCGCACCCTTAGAAGCAAAAAAGAGTCAATCGGATATGAATATATATATGCTGAATAGCACACCTTACTTGACCAGATACTTGCGCTGCCAAGTATACAAGCCTATAAAAAGTGCTGAGAAGCCATAGCCAATTAAACTACTTTTGTCTTTAAACATAAGGCTACTCATCACAATACCCGAAATGATCAAGGGTACTATCTGTGCAGCTAAATAGATGTAATACCCTTGCAACTTGAGCTTACGCATCATAGTAGCAGCCACTATACTGAGTATAGCACCGAGTATAGCCGATATCATTAATATAGTAGAATTTTCACAAGTGAGTCTCATTGCTTCCATCTGCTGCTCGGTCATAGCATCGCCCATATCCATACTATTCGTCACTTTGCAGCCCAAGGGTATCATGATGGCTCCTATGAGACTAAGTGCAGCCCCTATGTAGGTAAGGATGGTGAGTACATTGAGTACGGTGGGCAGCTTGGCCTCTTCATGTGTGTGTAGGTCTGTAGGTTGGTCATTGAATTGTTCCATGTTATTGTTTTTTGGGTAATAAAAAAATGATAGAAGTGATTAAATATTTCGGGCAGCGACAACTGAAATTTCGACACGCACACCACGTGGCAAACCAGCAACTTGTACGGTCTCCCTGGCCGGAAAGTCGGTGCTAAAATAGCTTTGATAGACTTCATTGACTTCAGCAAAATATGCCATATCGGTTAGGAAGATAGAGGTTTTGACAATGTGTTCAAAACCAAGACCGGCTTCGTGGAGGATGGCTTGTATATTGGCCATTACTTTTCGGGTTTCGGAGGCGATACTATCCATTTCGAGGTTGCCGGTGGAGGCATCTAGTGCTATCTGACCGGATACATAAAGCATATGGTGTACTTCTACGGCTTGGCTATAGGGGCCTATAGGAGCGGGGGCATGATGGGTGTTGATAATCGTCTTTTGCATGTACCAAATATACGATGCCCCCAACTGACAAAAAAGCAATTGAGTAAAAAAATAAAATTGTTTAAATATGTGAATAAAATAGGATACTATCGACATACTTCGGCAGCCGGATAGTAGCGAATACCCCACAGCGGCGAAGGCCAGTGAGGCTGGTGGCGAAGGAGCGGCGGCACAGAGCTACCTTCGCTACCAAGCCTCACAGCCTGAGCTGCGAGGAGTAGTAGCGAATAGCCGTGCATGCCCCTGATAGAAAAATTATGACTACTGAATATCTTACAATAACGAATGAAAGGAGTCTATTTTGAAGCTATATTTGCGATTTATACTTTATAGCGACATTAGATGAAGAAAATCTTTACTTTAACTACTTTTTTTATCATTCTTCTTCATGTCAGCACTCCCACTTTTGGCCAATATTTCAGAGGAGAAACTCTAGATCAGCAGCAACAAAAAATACCTGGCGTACAAGTCTATTGGTTGCATGAACCTCAGAAAAAAAGTGAAAGCGATGAAAAGGGAAATTTTAGTATAGATATGCCCAGTGATAGTAGTACAGCTAAGACTTGGAGCTTAGTATGCTCATTTCAAAATAGCAAGGACACGTTTGACGTGGATGATCTGAAATCGGAATGGACTTTTACCTTGGGAGTATTAGTAACCTTGAAGGAGGTGAAGATTAAAGATGCTCGCTCCGGAGCTTATCTCTCATCGCTACAAGTGATCAAAACGGAAGTGATCAACAGAATGGAACTTCGTAAAGCTGCTTGCTGCGACTTGGCCGGCTGCTTTGAAACACAAAGCACGGTGCAGCCACAAACCACTAATATACTTACCAATGCGAAAGAGCTGCGTATACTTGGACTAAGTGGTGTATATAATCAAGTGCTCGTTGATGGCTTACCTATCATTCAAGGCTTGACCTACACCTATGGTATCAGTACGATACCGGGCTCTATGCTGGACAATATATGGGTAGTAAAGGGAGCCAATAGTGTGGTTCAAGGATATGAAAATATGGTAGGACAGATTACTGTATTTCCGAGGGAGGGCAGCAAGGCAGAAGCGCTTACGGCCGACGTATTACTGAACAGCTTTGGGGAGAAACACTTGAATACAGCATATGCTAAAGAAGGAAAAAATTGGTCGAACTATATGGCCATTCATGCATCACTACCGGGGGGCAAATGGGATAGAGATGGAGACACGTTTTTGGATTTACCTCTATTGACTCGTTATTCTTACTACAATAAATTTCGCTATCGCAAAGAAAATGAAATAGGGTTTTCGGCATTCGTAAGTGGACGTTTTGTGGATGAAAAACGTGTGGGAGGTCAACGCTTTTTTGATCCGGAACAACACAAAGGATCTACCTTAGCTTATGGGCAAGTCGTATCATTTATACAACCCGAACTGATGAGTAAAGCGGGCTATCGCTTCGATGAAAATAAAAAAATTAGCTACCTGACTAGTTTATCTTCACACAATCAACGTTCGTGGTTTGGCGTACTTCAATACCAAGCGAATCAGCTCAACTGGTACCAGAATCTTCAGTGGGAGCAATACTGGGGCAAGAAAAAAGAACATGAATTGAAGACTGGCGTGAGTATGCGACACTGGAACCATAGACAGTTGATTCAATTTAGCTCGGACATAATACCACGCAGTTTTGACAGTTTGTATATAATGAAAGAGAGAGTACCTGGTGTTTTTGCCGAGAACATTTTCATCTTAAAGCCTTCTGTATGGACTCTGATAGCGGGCATTCGTGCTGATCATCATAATGAGTGGGGATGGAAGTTCACACCCCGAACGATGCTACGCTACCAGCCTTTTGAAAATACAGATATTCGACTATCAGCAGGTACAGGATGGCGAACGGTGAACTTGTTTGCAGAAAATATCAATCTACTCACTAGTGGACGCGACATTGTATTTTCAGAAGCTATAAGACCCGAACAATCATATAATGCAGGGTTTAATATTACTCAAAAATGGTCGGTAGGCAGCACCGATTTTACAGCTACATTGGATGCTTATCATACACGTTTTCAAAATCAATTTTTTCCTGATTACGATAGTATTCCTACTAAGGCTTTGCTTTACAATTTTTCTAAACCCTCTATTTCGAATGGAATACAAATGGAACTTTCAGCGAGTTATGACAAACTACTTGAAATCCGTGTTGCCTATAATTATTTAGATGTATTCAGAATGCCAAGCCCTGACCAAAAAGTAAGTCTGCCATACAATGCCAAACATAAATTGTTAGGAGTACTAAGTATGCATTCTCGTGAACCCAAGTGGCAGTTGGATATGAATGTACACTACTATGGGGTGCAACGATTACCCAATACCAGTCAGTATCCAATGGAATTTCGACTTCCTTCTAATTCAAAACCCTTCACTATTTTAGGGTTACAATATACTCATGTTTTCAGTAAGAAATTTGAAGTCTTTACGGGTTGTGAGAATCTCTTTGATTTCAGACAACTAAGACCTATTATGAGTTGGCAAAATCCGTTCAGTAGCTATTTTGACACCTCCTTTGCGTTTGGCCCTACCCGAGGACGTGAAGCATACCTAGGATTCAGGCTACGCATGAATGATAAAAAACAAGATGAATCCATTGACTAAAACCATATTAACTCAGTCTTAGGCATCTAATACCGTATGCAAAACCAAAGGGCTTTTTAGAACAGTCATAGAAGGTAGATGCAGATACAAATATTGCAAAAGAGTGTTGAGCAAATCTACCCGGAGGGAGTGAGACGCATAGGATACATCCTTTTTTTCAAGTAATAATTTTAGCAAATAACTTTGCTCTACAGTGACGATGAAAGGATGCAATAAGTGCATAGGATCTTTGAACTGTCCATCTTGTAGATCTAGTACAAATCCCGTTTTGTACTCATTGTCGGTGATTCCAAAGCCTAAAAACTGACACCATTCTATCAAAAAATTGATAGGCGCATAAGCTAGTTGCTTAGTTTGTCTCTCATCGATATCCACTAGGGTATCAAATACAAAATCAAATTGCTCTGCATAGGATTCTGGTTCGTCAATTGTTCTGTAAACTAATTCGCATATAAAAATCATAATTGCATTTTTGACCATGTCATAGTGAATTGCATGAAAAGGTCTGTTGATTTTGACTTCTTTAATCCTTTGCAATTTTTTGTGCGGATGATGATATACTACAAGGTCGAGTAGATTACCGGTAGCATAAAGATTTGCTTTCACGGTAGATTTTTTATCGGTACGTACACCGGGTATGAGATAACTCTGTATACCAAACAATTCGGTATAGATTGTAGACACTATACTTGTTTCGCCATATTTAATATTCCGAAGAGGGATTGCTCTTGAATGATGCAGCATAGATTATTCGTACATTACAAATTTACCCACATTTGTTTCGCTCCCATCCTTGTTGGTTACGAAAACAAAATAGACTCCAGATCGCGGTTTATCACCCGTATATTTTAAACCATTCCATACGGCTTGTCCACCTTGCGCTTTAGTCCGATACACGAGTTGACCCGCTACATCAGTTATTCGTACATCGGCATCTTCTACGAGTCCTTTGATGGCGATTATTCCGTTAAAATCTGCCGGTACGGGATTAGGAAAAATACTAAGGTCTTGATTCGTTGGGGATGACTGAGTAGCTTCTCCTCTGTATGAAATAAGTCCGGCATTGGTGGCAATATAGACTTCACCAGTTTGGGGATGAACTATAATTTTATTGATTTCATTCGAAGGTAATGGGCTATTATCAACGGTGAATCTTCGTAGTATCTTCTCGGCATCACTAGTGATGAGCCATACGCCATTGTTGGTACCAATCCATTTGTTGTTCGCTCCATCTACCGCAATTGTTTTGACGATTTCCCGCTGAAAGAGGAGACCTGCATCCAAATCATATTTCACAACCTTCAACTCTGCATCGCAAGAGCTCTGACTGAATATGGCCTCTGCACAATTAAAAATGGCTATCCCATCTCCGGTACCTATCCACAATTTACCATCCCTGTCTTTAGCCATACAATAGACTTCATTGGAAGGTAAATTTCCAAAGCCAACACCGGTGGTAATGCGTTTCATTTTATCATCCGATTTATTATCAATGGTATTATTATCATTGAGTACATAGATACCTATGCCTCTGGGAGCTACCATCCACTTTTGATTTGCATTATCAATAAGAATTTGGCTGGCGGTTCGCTCGTTGGTTGAGTACTGAAATGCAAACTTTTGCCACGAACCATCTTTTTTCTTTACGACCAACTGCTCAGGAGCAGCATAGTTACTCATCCACAAGTTATTATCTTTATCAAAAGCTAATGAAACAATTCGATAGGAATTTGGATCGCCAACTGCGGCTTGAATAAATGGTGTATTTTTATGTACAATACTACTATTGTCGGCAGGACGGTATTCGAGCAATCCACCGCCAAAGGATGCGGCATAAATATATCCTGTAGATGGATCTACTGCTACATCTAATATATCCGTAATAGTATCCATTGCAGGCGTGTTGACAAATCGGTTATAGGACGTCCACTCTCCATTTTTGTATTGGGAAAAACCGGATGAATTGAATGTATAAACCCAACTTTTCTCAGCACCACCGGATACAAATATATCATTGTTATACTGACTAAGATTGTACGAATTATTATCAAATATACTATTGGGACGATAGACAACTTTCTCCTTGCTGGGCAATATCCGAGTCATACCTACCCAGTAGTCTGCCACCCATGGTTCTCCTCCATTGAATTCTACTACATCATAGGGATTTACCGCTTTGATAGAATCTAAGAGAGTGGCATCAGATGAAAATTTTTTAATTGCTTTATATGAATTACTGACTTCGCATAGATACATTGCGTTCACTCCGGTCCTTATTCTGGCTATTGGCGCCAATGCTGAGTAGACCGGTATGATCTGCGAAGAAGTATATTGAAATAGTGTAGAAGTATTGGCAAAAAATACATTTCCCTGGAAAGTAATCGCATAATCGACAGACTGATTAGATATAAATTGCCAATTTGCAAAGTTTTGCAAAACAGGAGTATTTACGGCTGCTTTACAAATTCCGGCAGAGGTAGCTGCGTAAAATGTATCAGTGTTTACCATAATGTCTTTAACCTCTACGATGAGTCCATCACGCTGCAACACATAGGTTTCTTTAATTTCTCTTCTAGCAGGATCAATCACAACAATACCGAAATCAGTGGCGAGATACATCATTTTATTGAAGAATAATACATTGTTGATTCGTTTACTACCGCTGGCATTCATATTTTTGATATCAGGAATATTTCTCACCTTGCCTTGATCATACAAATCGATATTTCCATTTTCATATATTAAAATCATATTGGCAGACTCTTTGTCGTATCGCAACAATGTGATGTTGATATCGCTCAATGCATTGATTTTGGTATAAGTCATAAAATCGTTTTGGTCGATATCATAAGAATACAAATGTCTGGAACCCGAATAAATTTTATTTCCGATAACCTCTACAGTACTGGAACTAGTGTAAGCAAAATGGCTTTTCCAGTTACCAATAGGCACGTCTTGTGCTTTAAGAGTAGCAATATCTAAAAAGCTTATTAGTAGCAAGATTATCGACTTTTTAATATCCATAGTATTCCCATTTCAAACGTTTAAAAGTAAATAATATTATCTATTTGTAGTATAAATAAAATGCTATGGTATCTTTGTCACTTATGTGGCACCGCCTAGCCGAATTTATACTCCGATTCAGAATACCTTTATTGTCCATTGTTGTCCTATCCACTGCCGTGATGGGCTATTATGCCTCTAGGGTCAGCATGAGCTATGAAATGGCTAGTGCTATACCTCAAGACAACCCCAAATACAAAGAATACCAGCAGTTTAAAGAGATGTTTGGGGAGGATGGCACGATGCTGGCCATTGGTTTTGATTCTAAACGGGTATTCGAAAAATCATTTTTTGATGACTGGAAAGCGTGGCAAGAAGATCTTAAAAATATTGATGGAGTAGACAATCTATTAGGTATTCCCAGTGCTATAAGTATTACCAAACAAGATAGTAACGAAGTCTCCGTCTTAAAAACCGTATCCATTTTTCAAACTTACGACTTAGATAGTGCTCAAAAACTGTTCAATCAGCTTCCCTTCTATCGCAATTTATTATATAACCCATCTACATCATCTTATCTGACGGCTGTATACATCAACAAGGAGAAACTGTTCTCGAAGCAGAGGGTACAGATAGTGAAAAATATTGTAGATGTGAGTGAAAAATTTGCACAAAAACAGAAAGTTGAAATTCATTATTCAGGTTTACCCTATATAAGAACCCAGTTTGCAGAGAGTGTGAAATACGAGATGAATTTGATCTTACTCATGTCGTTATTACTTACCTGTGTCATACTTCTACTATTTTTCCGGTCGTTTAGTGCTGTGCTGTTTTCAATGCTTATTATCATTGCCGGTGTAGTATGGGCATTGGGATTACTAGGCCTCTTATCGTTTAAGATAACCATTTTATCCGCATTAATTGCCCCCCTAATAGTTGTTATTGGCGTTCCGAATTGCATCTATTTTCTGAATAAATATCACACTCAATACGAAATATATCAAAATAGAGAATTAGCACTAAAGGGGATGATTGGACGTATGGGTATAGTGACTCTATTTACAAATCTGACTGCAGCAATTGGATTTGGCGTATTCTATTTTACAGAGAGTAAAGTGCTAAAAGAATTTGGACTTGTATCCGGGCTCAGCATTACGGCCATTTTCATTATTTCACTGATCACTATACCGATTGTATTCAGTTTTTTACCTGCGCCCAAACCAAAGCATACGAAGTATTTAGAAAACAAATATCTCAGTTCATTAATTATAAAATTTGAATCGTGGGTATTTGCTCACAGACCTATGGTATATGGTTTTTGGATTGTACTTTGTGCTATTAGCATATGGGGAATGAGTCTGCTGAGAAGCGAAGGACATGTAGTAGATGACTTACCTAAAAACCACAAAATTTACACTGACTTAAAATATTTTGAACAAAACTTCAATGGGATTATACCGCTGGAAATCGTCATTGACACTCGTAAAAAACAAGGTGTAAACTCGCTACTAACGATGCGAAAAATGGATGAATTGGCAGAGGTACTTTCATCACATCCTCAACTATCCAAACCCCTGTCTATTGTAGAAGCCATCAAATTTGCCAGACAGGCCTATTATGATGGAGATAGCAATAGTTATGATGTACCCAATAGTTTTGATATTGCTTTTCTTTTACCTTATTTAAAAATGAAAGCGGATCCAACTTCTACGTCTCCGCTATCAAGAATCATACAGTCCTTTACCGATAGCAACAAACAATATGCCAGAATGAGTGTTAATATGGCTGATATTGGCTCTGTAGCACTACCTCTATTATTGGACAGTATTCGTTCTCAATCGCAAGAAATTTTTGATACGAGCAAATACTCTATTCGATTTACCGGTACCGGAGTAGTTTTTTTGGAGGGAAGTAAATTTATTATCAGCAGTCTTATCGATAGTCTTTTGTTGGCACTGGTGATGATATTGTTCTGTATGATATTTTTATTTCGACGTTGGCGCATTGTACTCATTTCCATTGTCATCAATATGATACCCTTGGTGATTACGGCCGGTGTGATGGGCATCTTTCATATTCCGCTCAAGCCCTCTACAGTATTAGTATTTAGCATTGCCTTGGGAATAGCTATTGATGTCACAATACGTTTTTTGGTCAATTATAAACAGGAATTGCCGATGAACAACTATGACATTCAAGCTACAGTCAAAGCGACTATTCAAGAAACGGGTATTAGTATTATATACTCCTCATTGATTTTATCGGCTGGTTTTGTAGTTTTCTTGATTTCGAAATTTGATGGCACGAAAGCACTTGGGTATCTGACGGCACTTACTTTGTTTATGTCTATGCTTACGAATCTTACTATCCTTCCTGCATTACTCATATGGATGGATCGTCAAAAAAGTAAAAAATAATTAAACCTAATGTGTTTGACAAAGGTGGTAAATCATGTTTATGTGCTTGAAAAGGGGTATTGACTTTACTCAGAGTTTTTGACATTTCGACTTCATTTGATTACAACTATGGTACATAGTGCCATCAATTATATTATATATTTTCAAATCAGATTTTGTCCGCTTTAGCCGCGGCAACGATTGTAGTGAAAATCCGGCACAAAGACCGCCCCTGATGCAGGGAGTGACGGGGGTGTAGGAACGAAACCACCGCCACGACTATGCAGCAGGAGGCAGTCTGTGTGCCGGATTGCAACGGAAAGCGTGTCTGCCGCCCATCTAATTCATACTTTTTGGAGGTATGTCTTCTATATGCATTTTGTTCTCTCGCTACTAAAGATAGGACTGCATGCTACGTTGTATTTCCGCTGCCTGTGATGCTGCCTGATCCGCAAATGCTTGCGAAGAATCTGCAAAAATGATCTGACGTGACACATTGACTAAAAGTCCTATATCTTTATTCATCCCTATCCGACTTACCTCTTCGAGACTCCCACCTTGTGCGCCTACACCAGGCACTAATAAAAAATGTTCAGGAATCAATTTGCGAACTTCGGCCAATTGAGCTGTTTTGGTTGCGCCTACTACAAACATCATGTTGTGAACTGTGCCCCAGGAGGCTACCTTCTCGATAATGTGTTTGTATAATTCTTTTTTGTCAGCTACTAAATATTGGAAATCATAGGCTCCTTCGTTGGATGTGAGCCCCAAAACGATGGTCCATTTATCCGGAAAAGCTAAAAAAGGTTTTATGCTGTCGCTACCCATATATGGGGCTACGGTAACCGAATCAAAATCCATGGCTTCAAAAAAGGCTTTGGCATACTGCGTGCTGGTATTACCGATGTCGCCACGCTTGGCATCTGCAATTGTGAATATGTTTTTGGGGATATAGTTGAGCGTTTTCTGCATCGATTCCCATCCCTTGATACCATTAGATTCATAAAAAGCGGTATTGATCTTATAGGCTACACTTAACTCTTCAGTAGCATCGATAATCGCTCTGTTGAATGCAAATACCGGATCTTCTTCTTGCAATAAATGTGGTGGTATTTTGCTAATATCAGAATCTAACCCTATACATAAATAGGATTTTTTTTGTCGAATAGCAGCAACTAATTCATTTCTGTTCATGTGATTTGTATGGTGTCAAAAATACCTCAAATTATTGTTGTTTCTTCCTGTTTGCAGTAAAATTGTAAAGTGAAAACAAATACAACATTCCATAATATGGGATAAATAATGTTATAGAGTAGGAGCTATCTTATTGAACGTGGTTGCTTTTTTCGACAGTTTGTAAATGTAATTTAATAGTTGGATTT
>DAIUCL010000054.1:0-15379 GCA_036846185.1 Chitinophagaceae bacterium | reverse complement strand
ATTCTGTAAATGTTGCTTTCGAATTCAACACGTATTTCACAAAGACCATCGGTACCAGTCAGGTGATCAAGGAATTATTTTGGAACATTCCGCATATTTTTTATGACAAAAAATACATATTCAATTTTTTCTTGAACCCTTTTGTAAGCATACCTGTTTTTCGTACAATTCAAAAGTAGAGTTTTTTTTGTTATTTGATAATCAACTCTAGTGGTTTGATCAATCACATCAGGTATGGGTAGAGGGTAATTGGGGGGCTAGGCACAATATAGAGTTACATGGCTTGGATGCGCTTACTGTTTCCGTATTGTCACCACAGAGAGGTAGAGTAACTGGTAGAGCATGACATTTTGCTTATAAAGCAAGAGGGCGGTCAACGACCGCCCTCTTGTATAAAAATATGGAGTAAAATAGGATAGACTAGTTGTCGCCGGATTTGTTTCCTTTCACACGTGCTATCACTTCTTCAGCTATATTATTGGGAGCAGGAGCATAATGGCTAAATTCCATTACATTGCTCGCACGACCCGAAGATAAAGAGCGAAGTTGTGTTACATAGCCAAACATCTCAGATAATGGTACTTTGGCTTTGATTACTTGAGCACCTGCTTTGCTATCCATACCTTCGAGTATTCCTCTACGACGGTTCAAGTCGCCGGTTACATCACCCATGTACTGTTCGGGAGTGATGACTTCTACTTTCATGATAGGTTCTAGTAAAACGGGTTTTGCTTTACGACCAGCCTCACGGAAACCGGAGCGTGCACACAATTCAAAGCTCATACTATCGGAATCCACATCATGGTAGCTACCGTCAAATACACGTACTTTCATGCTTTCCATAGGATAGCCGGCCAATACGCCATTGGTCATCGCTTGTTCAAATCCTTTTTGAATAGCTGGCAAAAACTCTTTAGGGATAGAACCACCAAACAAGTCATTCACAAATTGGAAGTTTTTACCTTCATTTTCTTTGATCCATTCTTCATCGGCAGGGCCTATTTCGAATTGGATATCGGCAAATTTACCACGACCACCCGATTGCTTTTTCAATACTTCGCGATGTTCTACTTTGCTTTGGAAAGCTTCTTTGTAAGCCACCATAGGAGCACCTTGGTTTACCTCTACTTTGAATTCGCGACGCATACGGTCTACGATGATTTCAAGGTGTAGCTCACCCATACCACTCAAGATTGTTTGACCGGTTTCTTCGTCTGTTTTTACACGAAGGGTAGGATCTTCTTCTACGAGCTTAGCAATAGCCATACCCATTTTGTCTACATCGGCTTGTGTTTTGGGTTCTACCGCCAAGGAGATAACCGGCTCAGGGAAGGTCATACTTTCCAGGATGATAGGATTTTTTTCATCACAAAGAGTATCACCAGTTTTGATGTCTTTAAAACCTACTGCTGCACCGATATCACCCGCTTCGATGAAGTCAACAGGATTTTGTTTGTTGGCATGCATCTGCATGATACGGCTGATACGTTCGTTTTTGCCGGTACGAGTATTCAATACATAAGAGCCTGAATCCAAGCGTCCACTGTAGGCGCGGAAAAACGCCAGACGACCTACATAAGGATCTGTCATGATCTTGAAAGCCAGCGCAGAGAAAGGTTCTTTGGCATCCGCCTTACGAGCCAATTCAGCACCGGTATTAGGATCGGTACCTTTTACCGCTTCGATATCTGCAGGGCCTGGTAGGTAACGACATACTGCATCTAGTGCCGTTTGTACACCTTTATTTTTGAACGAAGATCCACACATCATAGGGATGATAGAGATATCGATTACCGCTTTGCGGATCGCTTCGTGCATCTCGTTTTCGGTGATGCTATTAGGATCATCGAAGAATTTTTCGAGCAAATTGTCATCATATTCCGCTACGGCTTCTACTAAGTGTTGACGCCATTCATTTACCTCATCGATCATATCTTCAGGGATAGGTACTTCTTTGTAAGTCATCCCTTGTGTGGCATCTTCCCATACCATACCTTTCATGGTGATCAAGTCTACCACACCTTTGAAGTTATCTTCAGCACCGATAGGCAATTGTAATGGAACGGCTTTGGCACCTAGCATTTCTTTTACTTGCTTTACTACATTCAAGAAGTCAGCACCGGAGCGATCCATTTTGTTTACAAATCCTATACGAGGTACTTTGTAGCGATTTGCTTGGCGCCATACGGTTTCAGACTGAGGTTCTACACCCGATACCGCACAGAAAAGGGCTAGCAAACCGTCCAATACACGGAGCGAGCGTTCTACTTCAACTGTAAAGTCCACGTGACCCGGAGTATCGATGATATTAAATTTGTATTGTTTAGAATCTGCCGTTTTTTGGCCTTGTACGGTAGGGAAGTTCCAGAAGCAAGTAGTAGCAGCGGAAGTGATCGTGATACCTCGCTCTTGTTCTTGAGCCATCCAGTCCATAGTAGCGGCACCGTCGTGTACCTCACCTATTTTGTGGTTTACACCGGTGTAGTAAAGGATACGTTCGGTGGTAGTCGTTTTGCCCGCATCGATGTGAGCGGCAATACCGAAGTTGCGTTGATAGCGTAAATCTGCCATTTTAAATGTTTGAAAGTTTAATTAGTTTGATTCGAAAAAAGATTTTTTCGAGGCGCAAAGGTACATTGTTTTCTCAACAAAAAAAATGGCTGGGGTTAATTAATTGTGTTTTGTAAATAGGCAGCTTTCTAAGTTCCTTTATTCATTATTTATCGTTCAGTTTTTTATTTTTTTCTCTTGGGCGTGTCTGCAAGGGCTATTCATGTTTTCTGCATCTATCATAGAAGGTGTAGCCCTTGCAGACCGAGCTATCCACTACAAGCCTTCGCTACCGGCACCTCGCACAGCATGGTCGCAGCGGTGGCTTCTGGGTCGCCCCGCCACTCCCTGCTGTTGCGGATGCCGGTAGCTTGTCTTTCCGTTACTATCTCTCACGCAGCGATACTCGAAATTAAAAAGTTAATATTTCGTTATGATTAGGATTTTTTTTTTTATAAAGCAACTATCTTTGAGTAAAATTTATTTTATGAAAAAACTATTTAATCTACTCGCTATTTGTGCCGTTGCACTCTTTTCGTGCCAAAACAAGCAAGCTCCCGAATCATCTACACCTACCAAAACTTCTAAAACCCCACAGGTTAATTCTTGGTCGAATGGAAGTACCAGTTGTGTGTGCGGGCCAGGTCAGAATGTTTGTGGAAGTAGTTGCAATTTATCGTCTTGTTGTATTTGCTGGAGTCCAAGCGATCATCAAGGCCCATGTGGATGTTATTTTGGTATTGCATCCTGCAAAATAGAAAAAATAGGTACACAAGATTTGAATCTAAAGCCATCGCATAATATCCATTTCAAACCGGAGTCCATCAACGCTTTTTTGGACTATCTTCAAACACGTAATATGCAAGGTGTGGCAGAATTGCGTCAAGCATTGCAGCAAGTGATGGGCAGTAGTCAGCAAGTTACCCCCAATCTATATCAGGTTCTATCAGTCGATGATTATACACATTTTACCGATGCATGGCAGCAATTTTTTGACTTGCTATCCTATGAGGTTAAAGTAGAATTGATGGAATATATCAACACAAATTATCCATTAGAATAGAATCAACAGCTAGGAAATTACTATCTTAAAATTCAATTAATATTTCAAACCACCTTTCGAGGTGGTTTTTTATTTTACGTTTACGAATCGACCATTTACAAAAAGCCAGAGTTTATCATTGGCAGAGAGTTTTTGTTTGAATCGAAGGAGGTAACCATTCCATTCGTCTTTTTCAAAAAAGTACTGGTCATTTTCATACGACACTGCTCCAAGGGCCTCTCTGATCCACCAGCTATCAGGGGTATAGTTGTACACTTTATAGGTGCTATCGTTGATCTTATCTACGGTGATGGAGTCTTGGTAAGCATGGCTGAGATAGCCACTTACTTGAATTATATTATCATAGTCAACATCTTTTTGATAGGTCTCCAATGCTATTTTGAGGCGATCGCTATAGCGAAATACATATACGTCGTGAACATAGGAGGGCACATTGAGCAGAAAATGCTTACCATTGGTGTTGTTTGGAAAATGTTCAATATAATCTTGATGTATCTTGCCTGCCAAAGCACGGTGATTTGCTGCCACTCTATCAAAGTAGATAAATACACAGAGGCTGCTTACCAGTAATAGTACATTGAGATAGCGAAGCCGGCTGATAAGAATATATGCTACCAGGGCATAGATAAACACGGATGAGAAATAGAGATAGCGGATATTTTCGTATCGAAAGAGGTACATAAAGTAGTGGCGCATAAAGGGTAGGCTAAAGAGTAGCCACATTGATAGTAGCCATACCATTATCCAGGCAGCTTTTTTATTTTTTTTGAAAAGCAGATACAAGGCTACCGAAGAAAAAAGGATTATGCTAAGGGGGATTGCATGCGATGAAATGCGGCTATACCACCAGTGACGCAGAGGATAGTCGGCGTATTGAATCAATGATACTTGCATGAAGAGTCTTTGCATGAGTGTCTGGATATAATGGATGCTATGGACTTCTATATTGCGGCCTAGCCGGTCGTGAGGGAACCAATAATCGTAGACATACTTGTAACAAATGGCATAGCATGCAACCAATAAGATTTGTGGTAGGAGGTACAGCTGGATGTATGATCGGATTTTGAGCTCCGGTACGTGTAAAATATATTGCAGTAGCATAAAGCCGCCCCATACAAGCGGATAAATAAAACTGATCTCTAAGGTGACTAGTGCCAATGCAAAGCCTAGGTGTGAGAGGATAATATTAGGAATGGTGTATGCCGTGGTGTTATCCATCAGTAGGTACATTACGGCAAAGAGTATCATGAATGTGAATGCATAATGTGAGGTGGCAGCCCACAGTATATTTTCGATCATGTAGGGCTGAAGGGCAAACCATACACTAGTGGAGAGTGCAATGGGTGTGGCAAGAGGGCACAGCACTAAGCGGGTAAAAAACTTTTTGAAAAAGAAGAATACCAAGGTGCTATTGATCGATAATAAAATAGTGTACAATATAAACCAGGAGATGGTGTGGAAGGATGCAATAGAGAAGAGCAGAAATAGGATGGCGTAATGACCATGATAGAATCGGTCGCATCCGTAAGACTGGAGGAATCCACCTAATTGTTGTTTCTGAATTTCCCAAATGCCACTGAGTCCGTCATCGACAAGCATACCGCTGTGCCCCGGAAGGTAGGTGATGAAAATAAGAAGGAAGATACTCGTAAAATAGAATAATGGTTGGGTGGTAAGTTTGGTATAAAATGAATGAAGCATAGTTGGGTATGGTAGACAAAGGTATGATATTGTGTGGCTTGCTAGGATTAATTGTCGAAACTTTATGGCGGAGGCTACTGTGCTTGTTGATATAAAACTCGTGTTGTTTGAATGTGGGATGGTTGGGGGGCATATTCGAAATAATTACTATTTGATTATGAAGCGAAAAAAGTGTTTGTAAGATCTGCGGGTATCTGTAAAAGCTGAATAGAATTTCTGTCGATGAACTTTAGCCCGGATAGTAGCGCATATCATCCGAGCGATTGGCCTTTGGTGTGTGAGCCGCGAAGGATATAGCAGCGAATAGCCGGACGTGGTAGAGGGGGTAATCTGCAGATGAGCTCCCAATTTTTGAGGTAATAATGATGCGTTTATTCTCCTTTTTTGATTTCGATCACTTCGAGATGGTGAATGCGATCGTGATGGATAGAGAAGCGCACGAGGGTGGATACCCGGTGCCATCCTTGTAGGCCGCAAGCGCCGGGATTGATATGTAGAAGATTGTGCTGTGTATCGGGTATGACTTTGAGAATATGCGAGTGTCCGCAGATAAAGAGGTGAGGGCGCGCATGTAAGATATGGGGTAAGGATAGTTTGTGATAGCGTGGGGGATAGCCTCCGATGTGGGTCATATATATACTGGTTTGTTCTACCTGAAAGTGCAAATGCTCGTGCGTACGGATACGTATATTTTGACCATCGATGTTGCCCCATACGGCTCTTAGGGGTTTGAATTGCTCGAGGGTATCGAGAAGCTGGGTACTGCCTATGTCGCCTGCATGCCAGATTTCGTCGACGTGTTCAAAGTGCTTGAACAGGGATCGTGGGAGGTGGCCATGAGTGTCGGAGAGAAGTCCTATGTGGGTCATTGGGCGATGATGAGGTGGTAATTTTTTTTGCCTCGTTGGATCAGTAAGTATTTTTTTTGAAGAAGGTGAGTGGTGTTGATGATGGTATTGATATCATGTTTTTTTTCTTTGTTGATACTAATAGCGCCGTTTTGAATCATTTTGCGTGCTTCGCCTTTGGAGGGGAGTATGGCATGGGAGGCGAGGAGGTCAATAAGCGAAACTCCTTGCTGCAGTTCGCTGTATGATAAGCTTGTACGAGGAACGCCATCCATGATATCGAGTAGTTGAGATTCCTGTAGGCTGAGGAGAGCGTCGCGAGTATGATCGCCGAAGAGGATGCCGGAGGCTTTGAGAGCAAATTCATAATCGTCGGGGCTATGAACCAGGCTTGTGAGTTCTTGTGCCAATTTTTTTTGTAGGATGCGATGGTGTGGCGCTGCTTCATGTTCTTGGATAAGAGAATCTATTTCATCTTGGCTCAGGAAGGTGAATACTTTGATATAATTTTTGGCATCTTCGTCGCTAGTATTGAGCCAGAATTGGTAGAACTGGTAGGGGGAGGTTTTGGAGGCATCGAGCCATACATTACCTGATTCGGTTTTGCCAAATTTGCCGCCATCGGCTTTTTTGATAAGGGGAGCGGTGAATGCGAATGCTTCGCCATTGGCTTTGCGTCGGATGAGTTCGGTGCCGGTGACGATATTGCCCCATTGGTCGCTTCCACCCATTTGGAGTTTGATACCTTTGTGCTGGTAGAGGTAATAGAAGTCGAATCCTTGAACGAGCTGGTAAGTGAATTCGGTAAAAGACATACCGGATTCCAGTCGTTTTTGGACAGAGTCTTTACTGAGCATATAGTTGACGGTGATGTGCTTGCCTACATCACGTATGAAATCGAGAAATGTAATAGGCTGAAACCAGTCGTAATTGTTGACGATTTCGGCTTTGTTGTGGAGGGTGTCTTCAAAAGAGAGGAATTTGCTCAATTGAGATTTGATGCATTGGAGGTTATGATTGATTTGTTCTATAGGGAGCATATTACGTTCCTGCGACTTGCCGGAGGGGTCGCCCACCATACCGGTGGCACCTCCGATGAGGGCAAAAGGTTTGTGTCCGAAGCGCTGAAGATGCATAAGAAGAATGATAGGGACTAAATTGCCTATGTGAAGAGAGTCGGATGTAGGGTCAAATCCTACGTATGCTGAAGTACATTCTTTGAGCAACTGATCTTCTGTGCCGGGCATTATATCTTGGATGAGACCTCTCCATTGGAGTTCTTTGATAAGGTTTTTCATAATTGTACAAATGTAAATTACTGACTACAAGAGAGGGTAAAAATAGGGAGTATAACGGTTTTTTAAGTAATTTTGGATGTTGAATGAAATAATAAACACTACAAAGCGTTAAAATCACATTGAATACTATTTATGACAAAAAACATTAAATATACTTTAATACTACTTTCTCTATTACAGTTTTCGGCCTATTCGCAGCAACGGAAGTACGTAAATGAATTTTTGAATTTGGGAGTAGGTGGCCGTGGATTGGGCATGGCAGGTTCGCAAGTTGCGACTGTTTCAGATGTGACTTCGGCATTTTGGAATCCGGCGGGTTTGGCAAAAGTGAATAGTGATTTTCAGTTGGGGCTGATGCATGCGGAGTATTTTAGCAGCATAGCCAAGTATGATTATATTGGGAGTGCTTATCGGTTAAAAAATCAGAAAGGAGTGTTGGGTTTTTCATTAATTCGCTTTGCGATAGATGATATACCGTATACGCTCAATTTGATACAGCCGGATGGTACGGTAGATTACAGTAAAATACGAGCAATATCTGCGGCGGATTATGCAGGCTTGGTTAGTTATGCCAGACCACTTAAGATAAAGAAATGGGCAGACAGAGACGATATAGATATCAATTTGGGGGGGAACTTTAAAATTATTCACAGAAATGTAGGTCAGATGGCCAATGCATGGGGTGCGGGTTTGGATGGAGGAATACAAGCACGTTTAGGTAGGTGGCGATTAGGCGCTATGGTGCGAGATATCACCACCACGTATACTATGTGGGCCTTTAGCTATACCGATAGAGAGAAGCAGGTGCTGGCACAAACTGGCAATGATATCGTATCGCGAAGTTCGGAGGTGAATCGACCTCGTCTGATAGCAGGAGGGGGGAGAGTGATGCCTATACAGTTTGCAGATAGTAATCGAACGGCCTATTTGCTTGCCGAAATGAATTTAGACATTACTACGGATGGCAAACGATATGGTAATTTGATCAACCTTAATCCTCTGAGTGTAGATCCACGTATGGGGCTAGAATTTGGCTATAATAAGTTGTTTTATGTGAGAGCAGGTGTTGGTAATTTTCAGCAGGTTTTGTCGGACAATGATACGAATAATGTGGCAAAGCGAATGATGTTTCAACCTAGTTTTGGGCTTGGGGTGCGTATGAAGCAGTTTGCTATAGACTACGCTTTTTCGAGTTTGAATGTGCAGGATAATCCACTTTATAGTCATTTTATATCGCTCAAATTAGATATTAATAGAAAAGGGAGTACATATGGCATTGCCAATAGTGATCTTGATATTAGAGCGAGGGAAATAGATAAACGCATTAAAAAATCTTCAAAATAACACTACTTGAAAATGAAAAGGATTCTATTATTTTTGATGATTACATGTACAGTGTCTGTTGCAATGGCTCAGACATATGGTAATGAATGGATTAATTATTCACAACAGTATTTTAAGTTCAAGGTGATACGTGATAGCATCTATCGCATCACAGCATCTGATTTGTTTGCACTTGGAATGCCTAATAGTGTTCAGGGGGCTAACCTTCAAGTATTTAGAGATGGAGTAGAGCAAACTATATTTGTAAGTACGAATGGGACTCTCTCCCCTACGGATTTTATAGAGTTTTATGCATACCGTGCGGATGGCAAGGTCAATGCTCCACTATACAAGAACCCTCAGCATCAGTCGAATCCCTATGTAAATATTCTATCGGATACCTCTTTTTATTTTGTGACTTATAATAACTCTACGACAAACAAACGTTACAGTTTGCGATCAAATACCATCGTGAATCCACCTATAAAAGAAACCTATTTTTGGGATAGAACACGAGCCACTTATCGAAATAGTTTTAATGGAGGAACCTCTTATTTTGGTTCCGGGCAAACCCCAGTCATCTTTATGCCATCCTCACAGTTTGAGGATGGGGAAGGGTATGCTAAGTCGTTTACTGCCAGTAATGATTCTATTACGGTATCAATGTCAAACCCCTATGTGTTGGCGGGTGGTCCAAGTGGTACACTTAGAACCATCGTTTTAGGCAATTCCTATTTGTCTTTACATCGATTAAAATTGTTTGCGAATAATAATGAGATTGCGGATTCCACATTTGGTGCTTTTTCTTCCAAGCAGTTTGTGGTATCTGTACCCATGACGTACACAAGTCCCGGTAACAGGATTGTATTTAAGTACACACCGATGAATAATGGGATACCTAACTTACCGGATAGATATGGGATCAGTTATTTTGAATTTAGATTTCCTCGTCTATTCAATTTTGGTAATAGATCTCATCACTATTTTGAATTGGATCCGAAGTTGACAGATTATTATCTGGAAATTACGAATTTTAATCATGGTGGTTTGCAGCCAATATTATATGATATGACTAGCAATGAATACCTTCAGGGTGATATTTCAGTGCCGGGTCAAGTTAGGTTTCTGATACCTGCTTCGCAAACTACTAAGCAACTGGTGCTCCATAGTAGAGCAACAGGATCGGGTGTCGTTCAGGATTTGCAACCAGTAAATTTTAAAAATTATTCATTGTCCAGCAATCAGGGAGATTATATCATCATTACGCATAAAAATTTGATGTCGGATGGTATCAATAATTATGTGGATGAATACAAAGATTACAGGAGTTCTTTGAGTGGTGGAGGGTATCAAGCAATAGCTGTAGATGTTCAAGATATTTACAATGAATTTGGATATGGCTATACATTTGATGCGCAGTCGATCAAAAATTTTCTGCATTATGCATCAAAGAATGCTTCATGGTCTGTTAAGCCAAAACATGTCTTGCTGATCGGCAAAGGGATTACTTATTTGAGGTATTTGGCTTATTCTACAGCTCCCTTTAGTACCTATCCATTTTATGCTATTCCAACCTTTGGTCATCCAGCATCGGATATATTACTTACAGATTTTGACATGAACAATAAGCCACAACTATCCATAGGTAGGGTACCTGCAATGACAGCAAATGAAGTAAAGCTCTATTTAGATAAGGTGAAAGCGCATGAGCAGGTGGTAAGGAATGTTTCACTTAATAGTGATGACATGCTTTGGCGAAAAAAAGTGATACACATAGCGGGTGCTAGTGATGCACAGCAACAGGCACCTATCGTATTTTCATTGAGCAAGCAGGAGACTCTTTTGAAGAATTCGTTGTATGGGGCACAAACTGTGACCATTAAAAAAGGTACTACCTCTGCTGTAGAAGATGTAAATAGTAAGGTGATAGATGATTTAATCAATGATGGAGTGGGTTTGATACAGTTTTTTGGACATTCATCATCATCGGGTATGGATTATAATTTAGATTTTCCGGAGAATTATAAGAATATGAATCGTTATCCCAGTTTTATTGCAAATGGATGTGGTGCGGGAAATATGTTCGAACTCACCGGTCAGAAATCACTTGGGGAGCGATTTGTAATGGCTCCTAATTCAGGTTCAATCAATTTTATTGCGAGTGTGGGTACAGGGCTTACTAATAATTTGGCTACTTATACAGACTCATTATATGGTCAGTTTGGTGTCCACAATTACGGAGTGCCCGTAGGGGAACAGATAAGAAGCAATGTATTCGGCCTCATGAGTAGACCCTCATTTGCCAATGATAATTTGCTAAGACTTCATACAGAGCAGATTGTGCTGGATGGCGATCCGGCTACTCCTCTTTATTTCACTGAGAAACCTGATTACTCTATTGAAGAGAAGGGGCTTAGATTTTCATCATTGAACCTAACAAGTTCTGTGGATAGTTTTGATGTTGAAGTAGTAGTATTAAATCTGGGTAAGCACACCAAAGACTCCGTTAGTCTGTTTATAAAACGAATTTTGCCTAATAATGTGGAGCAGGTATTGGTCAATAAACAATATGCTGGTATTGCTTTTGGCGATACTATGCGTATTAAGGTGCCTACTATGGGAGAATTTGGATTGGGTGTCAACTATATTGAAGTAGATATAGATGTAGAAAATAGAATAGATGAATTATCTGAATCAAACAACCAATTGCGAAGGCAATTTGTGATCTACAATGATGATTTGGTGCCAGTATATCCTTACAATTTTGCTATTGTGAACAAGCAGGGGCTTACATTAAAGGGGTCAACACTGAATCCGTTTGTAGGAGAAAGGAGCTATGTAATGCAGTTAGATACCACTGAAAAGTTTGATAGCCCTCGTTTGCTTACTAATCGAATAACATCAAGTGGAGGTGTGATCAAATGGCAACCGACTATCACCTTTCAGGATAGTGTGGTTTACTATTGGCGAAGTGCAATGGATACTTTGTATGGTAATAAAGAACACAGATGGACTTCGAGCAGTTTTGTGTTTTTGTCACAGATAGCTGAGGGTTGGAATCAGTCACATTATTTTCAATGGAACAAAAATGCATATAACAATATGCAAATAGATTCTGCCAGTCGTCGTTTTCAATTTGCATCACTTAATAAAAAATTACAAGTACAAAATGTATGTATGAATGCGCCGGCACCATATACTTATACCTTCCCCGATTATTTGGTTAAGATAAATGGTAGCACATTATACACCTTTGGCTGTGATCCTTTTCCTGGTTATTCTAGTGTGCAATTTATGGTGTTGGATACATTGAATGGGCAACCTTGGCTGAATACAAAGCATCCTTCACTCAATCAAGGCCGCTTTGGGAGTTATGCACCGTGTAGAATAAATGTAGGCGGAGTATTTGTTGATCCATTTTTTGAATTTGATTTTAGAACTACCGCATTCAGGGAGAATATTATGAATTTTCTTGATTCTATTCCTCAAGGGTATTATGTTATGATGCAACCAAGACTATGTGTTGGGGCAGGAAATAATGCTTGTGGTACCATTAATACGGTCTTTATCAATCAATGGAAGTCTGATACGAATGTATGGGGTGCCGGGAATTCACTTTATCATAAATTATACAATTTTGGATTTACTCTTATTGATTCGTTTTATAAAAATAGACCTATGGTGTTTTTTATGCAGAAGGGAAAACCCAATACTGTTCAGCAATTTGTGGAAGCAGATAGCACTAAAAAGTTGTATGCAGAATTTGATTTTAAATCGTCGCTATATGAAGGTACAATGGCTTCGCCAAAGATTGGCCCTGCTAAAGTGTGGTCGCATTTCTACACCAAAGGAGTAAGTACAGAAAATCCCTCCGCCGACTCTACAGTGTATGATATCATTGGTGCTGATCTGGCAGGTAGTGAAACCCTATTGGCAAGGGTGATGGGGGATACTTCTCTTTCATTTGTGGATGCGGTTCAATATCCTTATATACGTTTGCAGGTATTTACTTCTGATAATGATTTCAATACGCCTACACAATTCAAATACTGGAGGGTTCATTATGAGCCGGTACCTGAAGCCGCATTGAATCCGAATAGATTATTTACATTTAAAGATACAATAGGTCAAGGACAAAAATTAAATGTGGCAGTTGCTATAGAAAATTTGACTGAATACCCAATGGATAGTAT
This sequence comes from Chitinophagaceae bacterium, assembly GCA_036846185.1. GTDB lineage: Bacteria > Bacteroidota > Bacteroidia > Chitinophagales > Chitinophagaceae > OLB11. The sequence continues at coordinate 2,403 of DAIUCL010000054.1, read as the reverse complement.
GTTGGTTAAATATCATTTAATCGACAAGGGTAATAACAAAATAACTTTGGCTACAAAGCGTTACAAGCAATTACCCATATTGGATACAATTCATGTAACAGCTGATTTGGATATTAGTAATTATTCTGGACGTAATACCCTTGTGATTGAAGCGAATCCGGATAATGACCAGCCGGAGCAATATCACCCGAATAATATTGGCTACAAGGAGTTGTATATTGTAGCTGATAAAAAGAATCCTTTGCTTGATGTAACCTTTGACGGCATCCATATTATGGACAGGGATATTGTGTCGGCAAAACCAGTAATTCAAATTACACTTAAAGATGAAAATAGATTTTTAGCGTTGGATGATACATCGCTTGTATCTGTATATATGAAATATCCAGGTGAAAATTCTACCTCTGAAACGTATATTCCGTTTGATAATCAAATTCTTAAATTTTTCCCTGCAACTACTAACGATGCCGCAAGTGGTAAGAATATGGCCCGCATAGAATTTAGACCCACCTTTACTGTAGACGGAAATGATTATATGTTGATTGTAAGAGCCAAAGACAAAACAGGAAATTCTACGGGAAATAATGCCTACAGGGTTGCTTTTAGAGTAGTTACTAAACCCTCAATTTCTTCAGTGGTCAATTATCCCAATCCTTTTACAACTTCTACCCAGTTTGTATTCACCATAACTGGTTCTGAAGTTCCATCTAACTTAAAAATACAAATATTAACTCCTACTGGAAAAGTGGTAAGAGAGATAACTAAAGCAGAGCTTGGTAATTTGCATGTAGGCAGAAATATTACTGAATTTAGATGGAAAGGAGATGATCAGTTTGGTCAGCCTTTGGGTAATGGTGTGTATCTGTATCGTGTGGTATCAAATCTGAATGGTAAAAAAATGGATCACTTTGATAGTGGTGCAGATAAGTGGATCGAGAATGGTTTTGGAAAAATGTATTTGATGAGATAGTCTAGACTGTCAGGTGAGTCAATATAGTATTTCTCTATTTGGCGAGTACAATCAGAATGGGATGATGTGGTAAAAGAACAATCGTATTTGTAACATACACCAGCATAGTACTATTGTGTATTTAGCAGCTCATTTGTGTACTTTCAATGTTTGATGTATGCTATTTGTAAATAGTTGGCACGAATAGCTGAAGAGGAAATTGAACGATGAAAGATAGCCCCGATTGTAATGGATATTCGCCGGAGAGCAACGAAGGCGGATAGGAATGGAAAGCGGGACAGTCGCCTGATAGAATTACTTCTGATGCGCTCCTCTGTTTTTTGAATTTCTAAATTTGATTGGTAGTTAACAGGTGATTCGTGTTTCTCTTTGTTCTATTTATATGTTTTAATCTATGACAATTTTTGTATAAGATGAATACAGATGGTCGCCTGAGGGGCTTATAGGGGTCATGCTGTGGGGGAACTGTTTTGAGTAGGTGAATATAACTGTTTTGCAGGAGTCAATAGCTGTGCCTCAAATGAGCGAGTGTTTATACTAGTTGCTGAATATGGGAAGGGTTAGTGGAGTTCTGATTTTTTAGTAAAAGGAGGCTATAGTATTTCGATTGCTACTTGATAGTAATTATTTACGGCACCAATCAATTTGGTTTTTATATAGTACGATTCGCAAAATTGTTTAAAGGCAAAAAATTCATGATTTGGCACATTGAATTCATCAAATAAAAGGATATCGCCTTTTTTTAGGTAGGGTGCCAGGCTGGTGAGTGCGTATAGTGTAGACGAAAATAAGTCGGCATCAAGGTGTATAATTTTCTTGCTATTTTCTCGAATTACTTGTTCTCTTAAGAATCCGGGCAGTGTATCTTGGAAGAGGCCTTTTAAAAATCGAACTCTGTCATCATTTATGTCAGGCAGAGAGGCACTCATATCCCCTTTATCAAAGGTGCCCCAGGCTTCGGGTAATCCTTCAAATGTATCAAATCCATAAAAGCGATTCTGTTGGTTGTTCAATTTATTTAACCACCATTTAAAAGAGTAGGCACTGCAAACGCCAAATTCCAGATAATCGATAGTTTGCATTGGGAGATTTTGTTGTTCTGATACATATTCATAAAGTTTATATCGTTTGTCATAATTTCGAGTAGGAGAGTAGAAGTCATCTAATATACCATTACGATCTTGTTTGCTTCGCCATTCAGAAAATGCAATGATATTAGCAATCATTTGAAATGGGCGTCGGATCCATGATAAGTAGATATGGGGAGTAATTAATATTACAAGACCTTTGAAGAAGGCATTAAGTTTGTTGATTGTTAGATTCATGCTAAAATTTGAATGCACAAATGTACTGATTCTGATAGGATACTGTGTATACTATTGCTTATCTGAATATATTCAAATTGATAAATAGTTCCCAGTAGGTGTAAACCC
>DAIUCL010000053.1:0-15487 GCA_036846185.1 Chitinophagaceae bacterium | reverse complement strand
TACGAAATTTACAGTGGGTGGAAAATCGCTTTAGATGTGGGTACACGGTAGGATACTATCGAGGCTAAAGCTCATCGTCTTTCTCACTATTTATCTTTTTTTACTAGTACTATTTAGAACTAGGATTTTGCAGTTGGCATGGTAGTAAGCATGCGCCTGATGAATTCTATAGACTAATTTATCAAGCAAAATGTGAACTAAATAGTCACTAATGTCAATTGTTTTCTCCTTAATCAGCAGGCACTATATCATATACTATTTTGCTCATACATCATTTCCACTGCAATATCCGGGTTAAAGTCCATTGTTTAGATTCCTATAAATTAGTTCTCTTTCATATAAAGGTGTAAATTGCAGTAGGTTTTATGTGTTTAAATATATCATGTCATGAAAACAAAACATCTATTACTGTACTTATTAACTATTTTGGCCATTGAAGTTCATTGTCAAAATTACAAATCGGTAGTTAGTGTCGATACCCTATATTATGCCAGTAAATCCTATATGTGGCCTTATTCCAATACACTTAGAACTGCATTTGTTGTCCAATCCGCCAACATTGGCAATGACAGTATTCATTATTTTTATCCGAGTGTGCGAGCAGTATCATCACCTTGGGCATGTCTTGATACTTTGGGTCCCAGTTGGTTAGGTAATTCTTTTGTTCGTAACAATCTTGGTGAAGAAACATACAAGAATATCGCTAATCAAGATATCGTGTTAAAAACACTAAACAATTTGAATGACACTTGGAAAATAGTAACTGATTCTAATAATGTAGAGATTTGGGGTACCATTACCCAAATAGATACTATGACTATAGACAACCAGTTGGATACGGTAAAAACTATTACACTACAAGCCTATTTGAATATGACACCTGTATCACACTTTCACAATAATCATCAAATAAAATTGAGTAAAAATCATGGATTTGTTACTTGTTTTGAATTTTATATTTTTCCTTACGATGCCTTGAACCTAATGAGTGTAATGCCATTAGATACAGGTACTTTTCACAGAATTGATAAAAAACATTCAAGTAAAACATTAAATGAAATAAATTTTGCAAAAAAATTTCAACCTGGAAATTATTGGCAATTCATTGATTCATTTCATACACACAATAATTCAACATTTTATACTGTAATAGATCGTATTCAAGATTCTGTGATTTCTTATTCTCTTCTAAATCCAAATTGTGCAGTTGTGAACTTCTATAGAATTACTAAAAGAAACAGCCACTCATATACTGCTCCCACACCACCTAATCAAACTGGTTTTACGTTCACGCTAGATACCCTGTTTTATACCTATTATACAGATACCATTTGTAACCCAAATAACTATATAGTGCTCCATAATAATATATTTCCTGAAACTCACTTTCATAATTTACCTAATTGGATTGGTACTAATTCGTAGTACCCCATTTTTATTTTTCACTTTTGGGTGATTCATTGGTTTTGTTTTCCATTTTCCATAATACAAATTCCAATATGTATGATTTCAATTTACAGATGAACTGCGTAACGCAAAGTCCAAGTATGAGTGGGCAGTATGATAATTATCTTGAATACCTTGAGGGGTTTGGTATGTTTAAGAAAGATATTTTTAATGGACATCAAGGTGGTGGTTATATAATAGAAGACAGGCATGTGTATCATTATTTTTTCAAAATTGGTGTTGACACCTTTGGAAGTCCACTGAATCTGAAGGTATTGTCTGTTGATGATATTCCTGAATCGGATAAATTATACATCTATCCAAACCCGAGTTCATCATGGATATATATCAATAACCAAAACAGGAATGAAGAAATACTATTTTTTAATTCTTTGGGCCAACTGCTTATCACTACCACCGAAAACAAAATTGATTTGAGTAAGTATCCGGTAGGTGTTTATTATTTGCGATGTGGTAGAGTAGTACAAAAAGTTATACATTTATAAATACTAAGCTCAACCAATAAATAGGAGTAGGATCTGCGGCAACGATAGTAGTGGAAAGCCCACAGTGGGGGTGCCCCGGCTGCTGGGAGTGGAGAGGCGGAGGCGACGGAGCCAGCTCCACGACCAAGCAGGCGGAGGCTCGCCCACGAGGACTTGAAACGGATAGCGTGTCTGCCGCCCTTATTCTTTTTTTATTGTATGCCTAGTTGTGCACTTAGCTCCAACATTCTATCGATTGGTTTTTTGGCGGCTAGGCGCAATTCTTCCTCCATAATTATTTCGGGCAATTCATACTTCATACACAAGTACAATTTTTCGAGTGTATTCAATTTCATATGCGGACAGTCGTTGCAGGCACAGGCATTGTCAGGGGGAGCGGGGATAAATGTTTTGTGGGGTGCATTTTTCATCATTTGGTGAAGTATGCCGGTTTCGGTAGCTACGATAAAGGTATTCGACTCATTTTGTAAGGTGTACTGAAGGAGCTGTGTAGTAGAGCCTATATAGTCGGCTATTTGTAAGATAGGATCTTCACATTCGGGGTGAGCTATGAGTTTGGCTTCGGGATGACGAACTTTGAGTTTCGTTATTTTTTCTAGGCTGAATATTTCGTGCACCATACAAGCTCCATTCCAGAGGAGCATATTTCTACCGGTTTGTTTATTGATATATGCTCCCAGATTTTTGTCGGGTGCAAAGATAATTTTTTGATCTTGGGGCAGGCTTTCCACTATTTTTTGTGCATTACTGGATGTACAAATAATATCACTGAGGGCTTTAATACCGGCACTACAATTGATATAACTGATTATAAGGTGATCGGGGTGCTGCTCTTTGAATCGTTTGAACAAAGGAGGAGGACAACTATCGCTGAGAGAGCATCCTGCTTTAAGATCGGGCAGTACGACTTTTTTGGTAGGATTGAGTATTTTGGCAGTTTCTGCCATAAAGTGTACTCCGGCAAATACGATCATATCAGCATCGGTATGCTGTGCTTTGCGGGCTAATCCGAGGCTATCACCAATATAATCTGCTACATCTTGTATATCGGGCTCTTGGTAATAGTGTGCCAGTAGAATGGCATTTTTTTCCTTTTTGAGTTTTTCTATTTCTGCAAACAAATCTAAGTTTGGGTCGATTTCTATATCTAGGTAGCCAAGTTTTTCGAGTTTATGCACGTTTTCTGTCATTGTATTAAATAATAAAAAAGAAATTTAAAAAATAAAAAATACTATTGTTATTAGGTATGTGGATTCGTTGATAAAACTACGGTGTAAACATAGCAAATTTGAATCAGAGTACTTTAATAAGATAAAATTCACATTTTTACTCAAGTAATTCACATAGTAGAATCAGTATCTGTAAGGAAAAACGAAGAATGTACCTAGAGTCGTGGATAAAAGGGGGATGTATAAATAGATAAGATGTGAGTTGTGGGTAGTAGAAGTACTGCGTGAATATAAAGTACAGGATACGCACATTTTTTGACTAAGTATAAAGTAGCTGGAGGATAAACTATGATTTTTTTACAATTTATCCCGATTGAAAAAGGGTGATTGGAGGTAATAACTGATTAAAATACCAAAATTCACCAAGAAAAAACTTTGATAAACCAACGTAAAACCTCTATTTTTGCCCTCCTTATAAAAATGTGAATAATATGTCGGTAATTCAAAAGATCAGAAATAAATACATTGGATTCGTTATTGTATTTATAGTCATTGCTTTAGTAGGCTTTTTAGTCATGGATGCAATGCAAAGTAATGTTCGCTCCATTTTTGGAAGCGATCAAACCCTATTGGCAGATGTCAATGGGCATCGTGTAGAGTACAGAAATTTTGAAGCGATGCGTCAGCGTTTTGAAGAAAATGCGAAACAACGTGCACAAGATGGTACCTTGAGTGATGAAGAGCGTTCACAAATCATGGATCAAGCATGGACAGAAATAGTCAATGAAACCTTGGTAGGAGATGAATTGGAAAAATTGGGTATAGAGTTGACAGATGCAGAATTGCGTGATATGCTTACCGGACCATTTGCAGATCCAATGGTACAACAAAGTTTTACTGATCCTAATACCGGTATATTTGATCCAAACAGAGTGAGTCAATATCTGTCACAGCTTGGTCAAGACAAAACGGGTCAGCAACGAGCCCAATGGGCAGAATTTGAGGAAGCACTCATCAAAGCAAGAAAAGCGTCAAAATATTCAGATCTGATTACGAAAGGGGTATACATGCCAAAATTTTTGGTCGGACACAGTGCTAAACTAGCAGGAGCTACAGCCAGTTTGTCTTTTGTATCTATTCCTTATACTTCTATTTCGGATGATCAGGTAAAGGTATCAGATGATGATATTAAACAATACATGGAGAAAAACAGAGAATTGTTTTTGACTCAAGATGCAACAGCAAAAGTAGAGTATGTAGCATTTGATATTATACCATCTTCGGAAGATACTGCTGCTAGCTTGGGTGTATTATCTCAGCTTAAAGAAGAGTTTGTGGCTACTACAGTTAACGATGAGTTTGTGGCCAAGCACTCAGAAGAAAGTTTTGTTGATAAATATTTCTCAGAAAAAAGCTTAGAAGTTCCTAACCCAGCAGAAATCATGGCGCTCCCGGTAGGAGCTGTAGCAGGACCTATGTATATGAATGGTGCTTACAAATTGGTTAAAGTAATCGAAAAGAAAATTATGCCGGATAGTGTAAAAGCATCACATATTCTGATAGCTATCACGCAAGAAAGAACAGAAGCGCAAGCTAAAGCAAGCATAGATAGCTTGGAAAGTATGGTAAAAGCCGGAACACCTATTGAAATGCTGGCACAAACACGTAGCGACGATCAAGGATCTGCACAAAAAGGAGGCGATCTTGGATACTTTACACAAGGTATGATGGTACCCGAGTTTAATGATGCTTGCTTTGAAGGTAAAACAGGCGACTTGAAAATCGTAAAATCACAATATGGGTATCATCTTATTAAAATTACCGATCAAAAAAGTTTTAACCCAGCAGTGAAAGTAGCCGTGGTGCTCAAAGGATTACAACCTGGTGAAGCTACTACTCAAGCTGCATTTGCACTTGCCAACGATTTTATGTCAAAAGCCAAAGATGCAAGCAGCTTTGATAATGCAGCAAAAGAAATTAAAAAAGACAAACGCGTAGCAGACAATATTACGAATATCCAACAAATCATACCAGGACTAGGTAGTGCTCGTGAAGTATCCCGCTGGGCATTTGATGCAAAACTCAATTCGGTATCACCTATTATCAGCCTGGATAATAAATACATTATAGCCAAATTGGTCAATCGTCAGGAGAAAGGTACGATGACTAATATAGAAAGTGTACGTCCACAGATTGAAAGTATAGTACGTAGAAACAAGAAGGCAGAAATGATTGCAGAAAAGGCAAAAGGAAAATCTAGTTTGGAAGCTTTACTTGCATTAGGTGCAGATGCTGTAAAACGTGCAGATTCAATCACCTATCTTGGAGCTGCTAATGAGGCATTGGGCTATGAGCCAAAAGTGATAGGTGCAGCTTTTAATAAAGCAAACCTTAATAAACTCTCAGAAGCAATACCCGGAGAGCAAGGTGTATTTTTTATCAAACTTGAAAGTCTCATGGAAGGTACTGCACAAGATATGAACAATCCGATGGTAGATATGCAACGCCGACAAATGGAAAGACAATTGATGAGTAATTCTCAAAATTATATTTCTTACATTTTGAAAAAGAAAGCAAATATCGAAGATAATCGTTTTAGATTTTATTAGTAGAAATAGCAAAATTTAGAAGGAGGTTACTACCTCCTTTTTTTATGCGTACAACTAGAACAATACATCATCATTTTCATGTGTAACTTTACAGTATGCCTTATTAGAGATACATTTGTGCATTAATTATGTCACTCAGTACTACAACATCTGATAAGCTTCTCATAGTAGTATTTTCTTTACTTTCTTTTTTTCCATTATTAGGAAATGTACATCTCTTTGACTGGGACGAAATCAACTTTGCCGAATGCGCCAGAGAGATGATCGTAAGCGGTGATTATTTACATGTGCAGATAGATTATTTACCCTTTCACGAAAAGCCGCCTCTATTTGTGTGGATGCAAGCTCTCTCGATGAAACTATTTGGTATCAATGAGTATGCAGCTCGATTTCCTAATGCTGTATGCGGTCTGACTACATTACTCCTATTATATTATTTGGGAAAACGTCTGCACAACCAACGTATAGCTCGATGGTGGGTGCTAGCCTATGCCGGTTCTATATTACCTCATTTTTACTTCAAATCAGGTATTATGGATCCATGGTTTAATCTATTCATACTACTTGCCTATTATTTAATCTATATATTTGCCTATACTAATAAATACAGATACATACTATTATCAGGATTAAGCTGTGGATTAGCGATTTTAGTCAAGGGGCCTGTAGCATTGTTAATCATAGCACTATGCTTGTTTTTTTTGCAATTAGTCTATTTGTTTACAAGGTCACAAAAAAATCAATTTTTTTATTTATCACCAGGTTCATTATTCCTTTTTTGTATAATAAGTTTATTTCCTATCTCACTCTGGTACGGAATAGATATCATCAAAAATGGCCCTACACTATTCAATGAGTTTATTGCCTACCAGATACGCTTATTTTCAACAGAAGATGCGGGGCATGGAGGCTTTTGGGGTTATCATGTAGTGGTGCTACTTTTAGGATGTTTCCCCGCTTCATTTTTAGCGCTTCATTATAATCAAAAAAAATATTGGGTCAATTTTTATCCCCTTCGTTTCAATACGTTTATGGGCATCTTGTTCTTTGTAGTGTTAATTCTATTTAGTATTGTGAAGTCCAAGATCGTACACTATTCCTCACTGTGCTACTTTCCTATCAGCTACTTCACAGCATTATACATCAGTAGAATACAGCAACAAAAAAGCTTGCTGTCCAATATGAGTAAATATGCGCTACTCGCTTTTTCCTTACTCATTTCCTTACTCATTGTAGTGGCACCCATGCTATTAAAAAATAAAATACTACTTCAATCACTGCTTAAAAAAGACCCATTTGCAGTTGAAAATTTAAATGCAAGTACATCGTGGCATGGCTTTGAATCTATTGTTGGTGTTTTATTTTTCATCACTCTGGTATATATTTTTATCAAATGTCATCGCAAGCCAATTCAGTGGCTTCAATATACTTTTATTACAACTGCAGGTCTCCTACAATTTGTATTTTTATTCTACATACAGAATATTGAGGCCATTTCACAACGAGCATCCATAAATTTTTATAAATCACTCGAACACCAAGATGTTTATGTAGCCACTTATGCCTACAAAAGTTATGCACCTTATTTTTACAAAAAAACAACACATTCCAATAATAAGAATTCACAGGGACAATATCAGAACCCTTTTATCGACCCAATTGATAAACCATTATACTTCTCCGCAAAAATTCAACACAAAGAAGAATTATTTCGCACCAAATCCTATGAATTTCTATATGAAAAAAATGGTTTTGTTTTTTTTAGACGAATAGCAACAGACTCAAAGTAAAAAGATGTTTGTAAGCAAAAAGCGGTTAAATTTGCGCACCTAAAACAGAATGAATATGCGTTATAACGAAATAGTAGCTATATCCGGCTTAAGCGGATTATATCAGTTATTATCAACTAAAAGTGATGGAGCTATTGTGAAAAGCCTTGAAGACAATGCTACTAAATTTGTAGCAGCACGCTCACACAATGTAACACCTCTCGATAGTATTGAAGTATTTACCGAAACGGATAATATACGCCTGTGGGAAGTATTTCAGCAGTTCAAAAAAAATGAAGAAAACGTCGCCTCTCTTGATATTAGCAAAGTGGATAATAAAGCAATCAAATCACTTTTTACTTCTCTGCTGCCCGAATATGACAAAGAAAGAGTATATGTAAGTGACATGAAAAAAATGATTAAATGGTATGGCATCTTGAAAAAATTAGATTTACTACAGGAAGTAGAACAAGTAAGTGAAGAAAACCAAGAGAATGAAAGTGCAGCAGACTAAGCTTTGGTAAATAAAAAATATCACACTACCTTTATACCCACAATTTTAAACGTATGAACATCCCAGCAGAACTTAAGTACACCAGCGATCACGAATGGGTTCGCATAGAAGGAAATATTGCTACGGTAGGTATCACCGATTTTGCACAAGGCGAATTAGGCGATATAGTATTTGTAGATATTAGCACAGTAGGTCAAACACTCAATGCGGGTGATATATTTGGCACAGTTGAAGCCGTAAAAACGGTATCAGACTTGTTTTTGCCGGTACAAGGCACTGTACTCGAAGTCAATGCCGGCCTCGACGCTAACCCAGAAGCGGTCAATTCAGACCCCTATGGGGATGGATGGATGGTAAAAATACAACTAGCAGATGGTGCAGACACCGCAGAGCTATTAACTGCAGACGCCTACAAATCTCTTATAGGAGCCTAGTTTTCAACCCACATAATATTTTAACATACAAAACCCAAACCTTTTTTATAGGTTTGGGTTTTTTATGCGCATACTATTTCTATTTCTCAGTCGTCACAAATCGCTATGTTTTATATTGGCAACAGTATGGACATTACTTATATTTTATGGATGTACAATACCGGGAAAAGACCTTCCACCAGTACACCTATTCGATCATTTCGATAAGGTTGTTCATCTGGTATTTTTTTTCATCTTCTATATTTTATGGACATTAATAAGCTATAAATCAGTTAAATACAGATATTTTATATTGATTATGTGTTTCGTATTAGGCTTTAGTATCGAGTATTATCAAATCAATTATGTCAAAGGTAGATCCTTCGATATATGGGATGGTATAGCGGATACAATAGGAGGTTTATTAGGGTATATCATGCTTCAAAAAACTTTATTAGTACACCGCCAAAACAACATCAAAGCAGAAATGTAGGCATAGAATACACCCATGCAATAGCTATCAAACATAATTATACCGAGAGTGTATAAATTCCTTAATTTTGCAACATGTTTCCACAGTACGATGTCATAGTAGTAGGAGCCGGTCATGCCGGATGTGAAGCCGCTGCTGCGGCTGCCAACCTTGGCTCTAAGACTTTACTCATCACCATGAATATGCAGACTATTGCACAGATGAGTTGCAACCCAGCTATGGGAGGTATTGCCAAAGGGCAAATCGTTCGGGAGATTGATGCACTGGGAGGCTATTCGGGTATCGTATCTGATCGATCCATGATACAGTTTAGAATGCTCAACAAGTCCAAAGGGCCTGCCATGTGGAGTCCGCGTACGCAAAACGACCGTATGCTTTTCGCAGCCACTTGGAGAGAGATTTTGGAAAGCTTACCGAACCTTGATATCTGGCAAGATTCAGTCACCGCACTACATGTTTCACGTGAAACAGTCACAGGAGTACATACCCAACTCGGAATGGATATCTATGGAAAGGCCGTAGTTCTAACCAATGGTACTTTTCTGAATGGTATCATCCATATAGGTGAAAAACAATTTGGAGGAGGCAGAATCAGCGAAAACAAAGCGACTGGCATCACCGAGCAGTTACAAAGCCTGGGATTTGAAAGTGACCGACTCAAAACCGGTACCCCACCACGCATCGATGGACGAAGCCTCGACTACTCAGCCATGGAAGTACAAAATGGAGACGACGATATCGTAGGCTTCTCCTATAAAGATACACCCAAGCCCTCTACACAACGCTGCTGTTGGATAACCTATACCAACCAAGCGGTTCACGACCTGCTCAAAACGGGTTTCGACCGATCTCCTATGTTTCAAGGTCGCATAGAAGGCACCGGCCCTCGCTATTGCCCTAGTATAGAAGACAAAATCAATCGATTTGCAGAGCGAGAGAGGCATCAACTATTTGTAGAGCCCGAAGGTTGGAATACCGTAGAAATCTATCTCAATGGATTCTCTACCTCACTTCCCGAAGAAGTTCAATATAAAGCACTTACTCAAATACCCGGTATGAAAAACGTGCGAATGTTCAGACCCGGATACGCCATCGAATACGACTACTTCCCCCCTACTCAGCTACAATATACTCTCGAAACCAAATTGATACACCAGCTCTACTTCGCCGGCCAAATCAATGGTACTACCGGCTATGAAGAAGCTGCTTGCCAAGGGCTCATTGCAGGAATCAATGCCCACCTACGTGTACACAATCAAGCACCTTTCACCCTCAGCCGCGACGAAGCCTATATAGGCGTACTCATCGACGATCTAATCAACAAAGGTACCGACGAACCCTATCGAATGTTTACCTCCCGAGCCGAGTATCGAACCCTACTCCGACAAGATAATGCAGACCTTCGCCTCTCACCCCGTAGCTACCAGATTGGCTTGGCAGACGAACAACGTATGTTTCACGTGAAACAAAAACTTGAAAATGTAGATCACGTAAAACAAGTACTTAAAGAAGCCAGTTTCGCCCCCGATGATCTTAAAACCTATTTTGAAAAGATCGAAACAGCACAACTGACCGAACGATACAGTGCACACAAAATACTCCTTCGCCCACAGGTGAACCTCAGCGACCTCATCACCTACTCGCCCATACTAAAAGATCAACTCAAGCGTGTTTCACGTGAAACACTCGAACAAGCAGAGATACAACTCAAGTACGAAACCTATATCGCCAAAGAAAAAGAAATGGCTGCCAAAGCCAATGAACTAGAGTCCTTGCTCATACCCGACAATTTCGACTACGATAAAGTCAAATCTCTCTCCACCGAAGGACGACAAAAGTTTATGAAAATCAAACCACGCACCCTGGGCCAAGCAGGCAGAATCAGCGGCGTCAATCCTACAGATATCCAAATACTAATGGTGTACATGGGCCGATAAAATATACTTGGAGCTCATCCACAATACTTCCCTCAGCACCCGTCTCGCTTTACACTCCTATCTCGCTGCCCCACAACACCAAAGCACCGCTGCAGCGAGGATATCCGCTTCAATCGAGGCTAGACCTCAACGTCAGAAATTCTATGAAGCAATGGCAGAATACCCGTGGTCATCAAAGCCAATAACTTGATTGACAAATCTTCTCTACCTCTTTCCTATACCCTCGCGCACCGAAAACATACATGCGGCAGCGATTGCAACAGAAAGCCCACAGGCTCCGTATGGCTCATTTTTCAAGCAGTGGGAGGAGCGCCCCCGGAAGCTCCCTCACATGCGTAGAAAATGCCATAAGGAGCCGAGGACTTGACGTGGAAAGCGCGCCCGCCGCCCACCTATTACGTATATCTAATTTTTCATTCAAAAATCAAGTACTACATTTGTAGCCATCCATGACACAAAGAGAGTTATTTCTACTTCATAATGCCCAAACCTCCAATGCCCCACTAGCTATACACATAAGCAAAGCAAAAGGAGAATATCTCTTCGATACAGATGGAAAACAATACCTCGACCTGATCAGTGGCATTAGTGTAGCCAATATCGGACACGGACACCCGGCCGTAGTAGAAGCAATCGCACGCCAAGCAGAGCAATATATGCATGTAATGGTTTATGGCGAACTCGTGCAAAGCCCACAAGTACTCTATGCACAAGCTCTGGCAGAGCATTTAGCCCCTTCACTATCATGCGTATACTTTACCAATAGTGGCTCCGAAGCTACCGAAGGCGCTATGAAACTGGCCAAAAGAGCCACACGACGCAGCAAAATTATTTCTTTCAAAAACTCTTACCATGGATCTACCCAAGGTGCATTGAGCGTGATGGGCTCCGAATATTGGCAACAAGCCTACCGACCCCTACTGCCCGATGTGTACCAATATGACTATGAATCAGAAGAAAGTATACAAGCAATAGATTCATCTACTGCTTGTGTGATACTGGAGCTTGTGCAAAGTGAGGCCGGTGTATTACTGCCACACGCCCAATGGCTTCATCGCATCCGGCAAGCTTGTACCGAGCATGGTGCCTTGCTTATAGTAGATGAAATTCAAACCGGATTTGGCCGCACGGGTACCTTGTTCAGGTTTCAAGCACTAGACTTATTGCCGGATATATTGCTTCTGGGAAAGGCACTGGGTGGTGGCATGCCTATGGGAGCATTCGTCGCCTCTCATCATTTGATGGCTCAGCTCAGCGACAACCCCGTATTGGGTCATATCACCACCTTTGGTGGACATCCAGTTTGCTGTGCAGCAGGATTGGCCGCATGGAATGTGCTGATACAATCTACTATTGTGACCAAAGTTGCCACTAAAGAAGCTTTATTCGTAAGCTTATTGCATCACCCGGCTATTGTCTCTCTACATAGTGCCGGATTATTGATCGCACTAGAACTGGAAAGTCCCCAATTCGCCAAACAAGTGATTGATAGATGTATCGAAAACGGTTTGTTTACGGACTGGTTTCTCTTTGCATCCCAATCTATCCGTATAGCTCCACCCCTCACGATTACAGAAGAACAAATACAATGGGCTTGCCATACATTGTTGGAAGCGATTGATTATGTAATCTCAAAAAGAATGAATCAATGATATTAGTTACAGGTGCGAGTGGCTTGCTGGGTAGACATCTATTACGATATTTGTCAAAAGAAGGATCACCGATCAGAGCACTTTATAATCATACGATTCCGCGTCTGCTCGATGGTACAGTAGCTGACCGTATACATTGGGTAAAAGTAGATCTACTGGATTTGGCCTCTCTCGAAACTCATTTTGAATCAATACGACAAGTATATCATTGTGCTGGAGTGGTAAGCTATGATGCTCGCCATTATCAAAAGATGTATGCCGTAAATGTAACCGGTACTCAGTATATTGTCGATTTGTGCTTGCAATATCAAGTGCAACGACTTGTCCATGTAAGTTCAATTGCTGCACTGGGAAATGTGCCAAATCAAAAAGGCCTGATTGATGAAAACAGTGCTTATGATGAGGATTACACGACCTCTTATTACGGTAAAACCAAAAAAGAGGCAGAAATGGAAGTCCAACGTGGTATAGCAGAAGGATTAAATGCCGTCATAGTAAATCCCTCTATCATATTAGGTGAAGGAGATTGGCAGCGTAGTAGTACGAATTTATTCAAGATCGTGTATGATGAATTCCCTTTTTATACCACTGGCGCTACAGGCTGGGTAATGGCAGAAGATGTAGCTAGAGCCATGATACTATTGATGAATCATAAAGAGATTCAACCTAAACGTTTTATTATAAGTGCTGAAAACTTGTCTTACCAAGAAGTTTTTACTCAAATGGCAAACATGATGCATAAAAAACCTCCTTATATAGCAGCTCCCAAGTGGATGAGTGGACTGGTATGGAGGTGGCATTATATCCGCTCACTATTGACTGGCAAACAAGTAACTATTACCAAAGAAACCGCAAGGGCAGCTTATGAAGTAAAAAAGTATGATAATCAACAACTCAGAACAGTTTTAATGGGCGAATTTGAATTTTCAAACTTCAAAGAGTCTATTCAAAGGTGTACAGCTCTAATGTTAAAATAATGTAAAAAAAATCAGGATTTTTCGATAAAATAAGCTAAATTAACTATAAATTTACTACATTAGCCGATAATTTATAAGGGGAAAGCCGAAAACCACTCAGAGTAGGCATAAAAATTAATATCTATGAGAAAATTTTTAATCACCAAATTGTTTTTATTGTTGACGGTAGTAGCGTTTGCACAGCCACAGTTTTATAATAGCAACATTGGCGCTACAGGAAATGCATTTCCATTAAATTCGACTACGAATAAAGTACAATGGATTTATGAACCGGGTATTTTTAATTCAAATGGTACTTTGGGTGGTGTGCCTGCCGGCGTAGGTCTGATTACGCATATTTATATCCGATCATCTGCTGCTGTGGCGTCTACTACTTTTACCAACTTTACGGTACGCTTAGCTCAAAATGTTGGTACACAAGCAGCATGGACTAGTGCTGTGTTTAATACACCTATGACTACAGTGTTAGGTCCTACATCGCAAACCTTCACAGGTATTGTAGCTGCAGGTTGGGTGCAGATACCTTTGTCAATACCATTTTTGTATGACCCCACTTTATCCTTAGTAGTAGAAATTGAACAGTCTGCTTATACGTCCGGTATCACTACTTTGCAACAAGGTATTGCAAATAAACGAATTTGGGGGACTTTTGGATCAGCAGTTGGAACTAATTTTGGATCAGGTTGGGCTGATATGGGTATTGATTTAGCACCGGCAGGGCCATGTACGGCGCCACCTACAGCAGGGACGGCAACGGCTACACCAAGCACCCCATGTGTCACACAAAATATCCAATTGAATCTTACTGGTAATAGTACCGGTGTAGGTCAAACCTATGTTTGGGAAAGTAGTCCAAATATTGGTGGCCCATGGACACCAATTGGACCTGCTAGTTCTGGTCAAGGATTTGTGACACCTGCTACTACAACACTTTATTACCGTTGCGCTGTTACCTGTAGTGGTAATACGCAATTTTCAGTACCCGTTTTGGTGACTGTACCTCCTGCATTTCCAGCTGGAACTTATACTATCAACTCAGCCTTACCTACTGGTGGCACTAATTTCCAAACATTCAATGCAGCTATAGCGGCTATCTCTTGTGGTATTGCTGGTTCTGTAGTGTTTAATGTGGCTCCGGCTAGTGGACCCTACAACGAGCAAGTTACGATACCACAAATACCTAATATGTCGGCTGTGAATACCGTTACTATTAATGGAAATAATGAAATCTTGACGTTTAATGCTACTGCTGCTATCCTAGTACTATCTTAATGAATGGTACAGACTTTTTTACTATTAATAACTTGACGGTGGTAGGTACCAATGCTACTAACGCATTGGTAGTACATTTATTCAATAATGCGGATAATAATACATTTAATAATTGTACGTTCACTTGTACAGCCAATTCAACAGGTACTTTGTCTTCACCCTTCTCTATAAGTGGTACAGCTATATCTGCAACGGCTACTGGGCCATCCGGTAGTAATAATATTGTAAACAACTGTGTATTAAATAGCGGATATTATGGATATTCATTATCCGGTCCTACGGCTGCACCCTTCCCAGCCAATAACCAAATCAAAGGTTGTACGATCAATGACCCATACAATTATGGCGTATACTCTGCTTACAATACGGGTTTAATTGTTGATAGTAATATCATACAACAGCCTACTCGTACTTCATTAACTACATTCTATGGTGTTTTTGCAACAACTAGTACGGCTAGTATCAAAATAACACGAAACAGAATCAGAAATATATTTTTGTCAACCCCAACCAATACGTCCACAAGTTATGGAATATATGTGTCCGGATCAGGAGGTACATTGGGTAATGAAGTAAAAATTGAAAATAATATTATTCATAATATTACAAACGCTGGAATATTATATGGAATTTATGTGTTAGCAATAAATCATGTACATGTATATCACAATACGGTATCGATTGATCATACGACATCTACGGCTACGGGTGCCACCCGTGGTATTTGGAT
>DAIUCL010000052.1:0-15520 GCA_036846185.1 Chitinophagaceae bacterium | reverse complement strand
GATCCAACCAATACAATTGATTCACCCCTAAGGCATTCTTGCCTAATTCATTTTTGGCATTATTTCTATTTAATTGTATGTAATCTATGACGAATCATAATATTAATAACGATACACTTTACCGTAGGTGTAAGCTTGAACATGGGTTTGCAATTGAGGGGGCGTACTCCGTAGACAATTTTATTAAAAACAAAAAGAATTATTCTCCGTATAATCATTAAAGGTAAAATCCGTCCTATTGCAAGACAGCTTTCCTTTATCGGTCACCCTAATAGACAGTGAACAAGTATACGTAAATGCATAGACGAGAAAATTCCATGAGTAACCTAACCAACTCTCTAAATAGAGTATCTTTATAAAATCTTTATATATGAATAACTAACTTTGAAACAAAAAATTTGGACTTACTTAGAACCAGGAAATACAGTAAGAAAAATCAATATCTAATAAGTATCCTGCTTATTGTACTGACAGCTGTTTTATGCTATATATCGGTTGACTTAATTGGTTATAGAGCAGTTGCACTCAGTCTATTAGTAGTCGTTTCAATAAATGCAATTCTGTTTGATATTTTTCCGGTTTTATTTTCTGCAATCTTAAGTGCGTTGATTTGGAATTTCTTTTTTATTCCACCTACACTCACTTTACACATTGGCACACCCGAAGATGGGCTTATGTTTCTAATGTATTTTGTCATTGCTTCTATCAACGCCGTATTGACATACAAAATCCGTGAAGTAGAACGAAAAGAAAGAGACGAACAAGAAAATTCTAAAGCAATCATGCTTTACAATACTATACTCAATTCACTTTCTCACGAATTGAGAACGCCAATTTCAACTATAATTGGAGCCATTGATACGATAAAAGATAATCCAACAAAACTAACTGATATAAACCGAAATGAATTATACTCAGAAATTGAAATTGCCAGTAAACGATTAAATAGGCAAGTTGAGAATCTATTAAGTATGAGCCGATTGGAAGCAGGATATATTCAACTTGAAAAGGATTGGTGTGATTTAAACGAACTTATTTTTATAGCAATAAAGGACAACTATGATGAAGCACACAAACATAAAATCGAATTTAATCCAAATGAAAATTTACCCATGTTTAAATTAGACAGTGGACTGATTGAACAAATACTTTATAATTTAATTCACAACGCCATACAACACACACCCGAATTTTGTACAATAACAATTGAAGCAAGTAACAACGAAGCAAATTGCATTATTGAAATTTCTGATAACGGAAATGGTTTCCCGCAAAACGAAATTGATTTAGTCTTTGATAAATTTTACCGTTTGAACAATACATCAACAAGTGGAACAGGTTTAGGCCTTTCTATTGTCAAAGGATATACCGAAGCAATGAGCGGAAAAGTTCATTTAGAAAATCTACCACAAGGGGGTGCAAAATTTATTATCGAAATTCCTTGTGAAATATCTCTCGCAGAATTCACAGAATAACACAGAAATTAAAATAGAAAAATTATGGAGTTGAATGACATAACATATAAAATACGAGGAGCAATATTCACGGTTCATAAAGAGCTTGGTCCAGGTTTACTAGAAAGTGTTTATGAAGCTGCTTTAGCATATGATTCGAATGAAATAGGGTTAAAAGTAAAAACACAAGTAGGTTTGCCTGTAGAATATAAATCTATATTACTTGAATTGGTTATTAGAATGGATATTCTTGTAATCAATCAAATAGTTATTGAAATAAAATCAGTAGATACTTTGCAGGATGTTCATAAGAAACAACTTTTAACCTATCTTAAGCTTGCAGGAAAAAGAGTTGGAATTATTGCAAATTTTAATACGTCTGTTTTAGTAGATAAAGAAAGTTTGGTAAGGATAAAAAATGCATAATTGTTCTATCACAAAATACACGGAAAATCACAAAAAATTCTGTGCAAATTTGTGTCATCTGTAAGTAATAAAAAAAGGAAAATGAATAAGATAGAAATACTCATCATAGATGATGAACCGCAAATAAGAAAGTTGCTTCAAATTATCTTGGAGAGCAATGACTATAAAGTCATTCAGGCAAGCTCAGGAATGGAGGGGTTGAATTTATGTGCAAACCATCGACCAGACTTGATTTTGCTCGATGTTGGTTTGCCCGACAAAAGCGGACACGAGATTTTAAAAGAATTAAGAGAATGGTATAACAATCCGATTATTATTCTTTCGGTTCAGGACAATGAACTTGACATAGTTTCAGCTTTAGACATTGGAGCAACAGACTATTTGACTAAACCATTCCGCACAGGCGAGCTATTAGCAAGAATTCGTTCCGCTATTCGAAGAAGTCAAAACACAGATAATAATTCTAACATTATTTGCGGAGACATTGAAATTGACTTGATTTCCCGAACAGTAAAACGAAAAGGCGAAACAGTTAAACTCACTTCAACTGAATACAACTTGTTGGCTTTGTTCGCCAAAAACGAAGGAAAGGTTTTGACACACCAGTTTATTTTGAAAGAGATTTGGGGTTACAGTTATCAAGCTGATACGCAATATTTAAGAGTGTTTGTTGGCACGCTTCGTAAGAAATTAGAAGAAAACCCCAACAATCCTAAACACATTCTTACCGAAAGTCGTGTTGGTTATCGTTTTGAGTAGTCTTTATAAAATCTTTATGCATGGCTATAAAACCTTGATTTTTTGCTTATCCCTTTCAATTGACTTTTGTAGTATCAAAATGTTACAAATATGGAACAAAAGGACGGCAAGAAGCCAAAGCCAAGCAATTGGCATCAATTCAGTAAACGATACCGAAAATTTCAATTATCACTGTCGCCACAACAAAATTTGTTATATGGTTTTTTAACCTACACTTTCATTGGTTGGCTTCTTTTATGTTTGCCCATATTTCACAAAGAAGCTGTTTCATCATTGGACAGTTTGTTCATAGCAACGTCTGCCATTTCAACAACCGGATTAGTAACTGTAAGCGTTTTTGATACTTACAATTGGTTCGGTCAATTCATTGTAATGTTGCTTTTTCAAATTGGGGGAGTTGGTTATATGACCTTTACATCCTTTGTTTTATTATCTAACAAAAGCAAATTAACCCATTGGCATCAACGAGTTTTGAATGCCGAATTTTCAATGCCTAAAGGTTTTGAAATAAGAGACTTCTTAAAATCTGTAATTATTTTTACCATTGTCATAGAAACTATTGGAGCATTGTGTTTTTACATCGCATTCACGCAAGCAGGTGTAGAACATAACTTTGCCATATGGAGCAGTATTTACCACAGCGTTTCAACATTTTGTACCGCAGGTTTCGGACTATACAATGATAGTTTTGAGCAATATGCAGATAATATATTTATTAATACTATTATTTCCGTCTTAGCGATATGTGGTTCATTAGGTTTTATTGTAGTTACTGACTTTTGGAATAGGTTATCGGGAA
Source organism: Chitinophagaceae bacterium (assembly GCA_036846185.1). Taxonomy (GTDB): domain Bacteria; phylum Bacteroidota; class Bacteroidia; order Chitinophagales; family Chitinophagaceae; genus OLB11. The sequence goes on along the minus strand of DAIUCL010000052.1, from coordinate 12,082 downwards.
AAACTAAGGAAATCACCTACACCACAAAAACCATATTTGGAGTAATAACAATACTACTTGTTCTAGGAACATTTATGATATACTTTTTTGAACCTTCCCTAAATCATTTGGGAGATAGTAAACTAATGGCATCCTTTTTCCATTCAATGAGTGCACTCACAACAGTTGGATTTAATACCGTCCCACTTGGAAGTTTTTCTCTAGGAGTAATGCTCATAGTAATCTTTCTTATGTATGTAGGTGCTTCGCCATCAGGAACAGGTGGTGGTATGAAATCTACAACATTAACTGCTTTAGTCGCCATTATGTGGAACAGAATAAGAAACAATAAACAAGTTACTTTTTTTGGAAAAGTAATTCCAATAGAAAGGCTTTATGTGGCGACTTCAGTATTTATGCTTTATGCCTCTATCTTATTCCTTTCAACATTTTTGTTGGCAATGACTGAAAGTTTTCCGCTTCAGCAAATCCTTTTTGAAACCACATCCGCCATTGGAACAGTTGGCTTAAGTACAGGAATAACATGCGATTTATCAGCCTGGGGTAAAATAATTATTATATTTGTTATGTTCATTGGCCGATTAGGTCTATTAACATTTGGATTAGCAATACTCGCAAGAAGAAATGAAATTAAAACGAAAAAAGATGAAGCTGATTTGGCCGTTTAAAATAGTAGTATTATTAGGCTTGCTAAGCATGAATCTTTCAGCTCAAACGGATAGCATTTGGCATCAAAAACCAACCTTGGAAATTTCAGGTTTTGCAGATGTGTTTTATGTCTATGACTACAACCAACCGCAAGGCACAGAACGACAAGAATTTTTATTCAACCACAACAGACATAATGAGTTCAATTTGAATTTAGGGTATATAAAATTAGGTTTAGAGCAAACAAAATACAGAGCCAACTTTGCTTTACAAAGTGGAACCTATGCAAATGATAATTATTCAGAAGAACCGGGACTTTTGAAAAGCATTTTTGAAGCGAACGTAGGAGTATCACTGAACAAGAAAAACAATCTGTGGTTGGATGCAGGTGTTTTACCTTCTCATATTGGGTTTGAAAGTGCTATTTCTATTGACAACTGGACAATGACACGTTCCTTATTAGCTGAAAATTCGCCATACTTTTTGACCGGTGCAAAATTGACTTTCAATCCAAACGAAAAGTGGGAAATAGCAGGTTTACTTTTAAATGGATGGCAACGTATTCAGCGATTACCACGAAATTCTTTGCCGTCTTTTGGAACTCAATTTAATTACAACCCAACGGAAAAAACGACTTTAAACTGGAGTAGCTTTATCGGAACAGACGACCCCGATACAACAAGACGAATGCGGTATTTCAATAATTTTTATGGACAGTTTCAACTTTCAGAAAGGTTTGGATTGATAACTGGTTTTGACATAGGTACACAGCAAAAAATAAAAAATAGTTCGGGATATGATTGGTGGTTTAGTCCTGTTATCATTGGACAATTTAAAATAAACCCAAACTGGAAAACAGCAATCAGAGCAGAATATTACCAAGACGAGACAGGCATTATAATCCAAACAGGAACGATAAACGGTTTCAAAACATCTGGACTTTCATTAAACATCGACTACTTACCGACACAAAATATCATTTGCAGAATTGAAGGACGTTGGTTAAATAGTCGAGACAACATTTTTGAGACAAAGACCGCACCGACAAATAATAACTTTATCATAGGGACATCAATTGCAATAAAATTTTCGGAGACAATAAAGAAATAGCCGACACACTGGTGAAAGCATTTTTGCAAACCGCTTAATGCCAAAATGCAAACCAAGTTTGCAAATCAACTTACACACGAGCAAAACTAAAGACACCACTCTCCTATCAATACTACCTTTCAAAACTCTGAAGACAGAACGCCTGCTAGTATCACTCAGCGAAAGAGACGAAATAGACGAAATAGTGAATGCCCCGGTGAGCGACTAGAATTGACTTGGGCTAATCTTATATACAGAATAGTTTTTGGATTAAAATATGCTAGTACATTTGTAAAAATACCAAATACATGATTGATGTTTCTAAACAAAAAACCATTGCAATTGATTTTGATGGGACAATAGTAGAAGATAAGTATCCGGATATAGGAAGACCTAGAACGTTTGCCTTTGATACACTAAAACGACTTCAACATGACGGACATAGACTCATACTTTGGACTTATCGAAGCGGCAAACATTTGGAGGAAGCCGTGGCGTTTTGTAAAGAAAATGGGATAGAATTTTATGCAGTAAATAAAAACTATCCGGAAGAAGAGTTTAATGCTAATACACCCAGAAAACTACATACTGACTTATTTGTGGATGATAGGATCGTTGGTGGCTTTCCCGGTTGGGGTAAAATTTACCAATTAATCAATCCCGGGGGGCAAGCGATATCAGTACCTACAAAGAAAAAGGGTTTTTTTAGTTTTGGAAAATAGTAGTTGAAAGAATACTAAACCAATTGTTTCATAACATTGTAAATGATATGCGGTTTGCCTAGTGTATAAAAATGTATAACAGGCGCTCCCGATGCAATCAAATCTCTTGTCTGCATCAACAGCCATTCTTCACCAACTTTTTCTACATCTTTTTCGTGCTTACACTTCATAATCTCTATGGCTAAATCATTAGGGATATCCACATGAAATATAGATGGTATTCCACTTAGTTGTTTTTTGCCACTCAATGGTTTCAAACCCGGAATAATAGGCACATCAATGGCCATGGTGCGGCAATTGCTGACAAATTGATGGTATTTATTATTGTCAAAAAACATCTGTGTGGTGATATAGTCTGCTCCAGCATCAATTTTTTGCTTGAGAAACATCATATCCAAATCTGGGTTTGGACTTTCATAATGTTTTTCGGGATATCCTGCTACTCCAATACAAAAATCGGTATGAACACCCCCTTCGATATCGTTTTCAATATACACACCTCTATTGAGTTGCTCTATTTGTCGCACTAAATCGATCGCAAAATGATGCCCTGAAGGATCCGGAGCAAAATATTTTTCATTTTTGGGTGGGTCTCCTCGTAAGGCAAGAACATTATCGATTCCTAAGAAGTTCAAATCAATTAAGGCATTTTCTGTTTCATCTTTCGAAAACCCTCCACATATCAGGTGAGGAACGGCATCCACTTTGTAGTGATTCATAAGGGCAGCACAGATCCCTACAGTACCCGGTCGCTTACGAATATCTACTCTTTCAAATGAGCCATCGGCACGTTTTTTAAAAGATTGTTCAGAACGATGATATGTCACATTGACAAATGACGGCTTAAACTCCATTAAAGGATCCAAAATATGAAAAATGGATTCAATACTCTTACCTTTAACGGGTGGTAATATCTCGAATGAAAAGAGCGTTTTACTCTTCGCTGCTTCAATATGTTGTGTAACTTTCATAAAAAAACAAATGTATACATTTTTAACTTATTACCACTTACGTATTGCTCAGCGATTTTATTATATTTTCTTAAAAAAAAAGGAATATTAATAAACTATTCCTATTTTTAGCAGTCAATTGCAAGTGAACACTATGAGCGATATCAATGACCATGAAATCCTAAGCCTTTTTTCGGATGAATTAAAAAAGGAACGTGCTTTTTCCATGTTGGTCAATAAGTACAAAGAACGATTATACTGGCATATTCGTAGGCTGGTTGTAACTCATGATGATACTCATGATGTACTGCAAAATGTGTTTATTAAAGTATGGCGCAATTTGGCACAATTTCGCATGGATTCCTCATTATACACTTGGCTGTATCGAATTGCAACCAACGAAAGCTTAACTTATCTGGAGCAGCAAAAACGCAAAAAATCATTATCTCTCTCCGATCATGAAGGCTATTTGGCAAATACAATCCGTTCAGAAAAAGGCTTTGACGCCAATAAACTAGAATGGAAACTGCAATTGGCTATTCAGTCGCTGCCGGAAAAGCAGCGAGCCGTGTTTACCTTACGCTATTATGATGAAATGCCCTACGAGAAGATGTCGCAAGTGCTAGAAACCTCAGAAGGCTCCTTGAAGGCATCCTATCACCACGCTTCAAAAAAAGTAGAAGAATTTATAAAAAACAATTAAACATCTGCTGAAATCAATAGTCTATATAAATGGCATGAACAAAAACAACTCCATAAAATCTGATATTCCTCAGCAGCTACCTCGAGCTGGTTCGATGCCCTATTCGGTACCGGATACTTATTTCGTAGCGCTGGAGCAGTCTATTATAGACTATATTCATACTCTTAAAAGTCTGGATAGTATATCCAAATCGCCTGTTTACTCCTTACCGCATGGCTATTTCGAGAGCTTGGAATCTGAAATACTACTCAGCTGTAGGCTTGATTCTATGCCCAAAACAAATCCATATTCGATACCGGTAGGGTACTTGGAGAACTTAGACTTATCCCCTATTTCGGCTCCATCGTATTCAGTATCACCCAAGCTACATACTTCCTATCGCCACGTGTTTTATCGATGGGCTGTAGCAGCTTCTATTCTTCTCTTTGTCGGATTGAGTAGCTTGTTGTTTGTTCAAAATAACTCCCTGAATACGGAACAGCAAATCGCCACGCTCAGCTCTCAAGAAATTGATGACTATATCAATGCTCACAAACTCGACTTTGATACAGATCTTACCATTCAATATGACCCTATCTACTTAGACCCTACTCATCTGAATGCGGTAGAACAGGAAATCATACTACAACAATTGGAAGAATTGCCAGATGACGAAATCCTTTCATACCTTTAATACTTACAATTATGAAACATATACTTATTATCACACTTTTTGCCATCCAACTATTTGCAACCGATACAATGGCTCGCCAGCAAGGAAACAGACGTGGAAGTAATCGTGTGGAGAGCTTGAAAATCGCTCATCTTTCCGGTCGGTTAAATTTACCTCCGGAAACCGCTGAACGTTTCTGGCCGGTATATCACCAATACGAACAAGAAATGCAAGAGGTGGTCGCTGAAAGCAGACGTATGAATCGGGATGATGCTCGTACAGCGGATGAAATATTAGAACAAGAGCAAAAAGCATTGGATGTTCGCAAAAAGTACACAGCACAATTTGGCCGTATCATTGGTGATAATCAAGTGAATGAACTTTTTGTAGCTGAGCGGGATTTTCGTCAAATGCTGATCAGACGTTCTCAACGTATAGATAATCATTCTAATGACAACCCCTCTTATCAGAATGTACCACCTCCGCGCCGGCTAAACGACAGACCCGGTAGACTGCAAGTACCTGGTATGCAACATAGCAGCCCCACCCAAGAGTCCTCAATGCCTCGCAGAAATGTACCTCAAGATAGGCAAGCTCCTCCCCCTCCCGCTTCAGCTCCAGCTCGTGGACTAAAACAACAGATGAACCCTCCGGCTCAAAGTATGCCGACTGAACGTAAAAGTATAGGTCGCTAATAATCTGCTCATAGATGGCTTTTTCATTTTTATCGTTTTTAGCTTTTTTTTAGATGAGCCATACTTTTTGCTTAGTACATTTGTGAAATTAATGACGTACACTAACAACATGTCCAAAATTTTTGCTTTCGTTTTATTAATCATCCCCACTCTAATTTTTGCTCAAAAACCTCGCTTGGAACAGCAATTTCCTGACTATCAATATCAAAATTACCAGATGTCTTTTGATCGTGTCAAAAATGCATTTGCCAAATATGAGGGTAGTGTAAAAAAAATGTTTGCTGACAAAGGGATTAAATACCCCTGCCCTAACCTGCTATTTAGAGGCTTTAAAGCATCGAATGATCTGGAACTATGGGCTCGCAATAATTATGATGACACGTTTGTTCTTGTTAAAAACTATAAAATCTGTGCATTATCCGGCATATTAGGACCAAAACGCTATGAAGGAGATAAACAAGTGCCCGAAGGGTTTTACTTTATCTCGGAGTACAAACCAAAGAGTGAATATCATTTGTCCATGTTGGTTAATTACCCAAACTACTCCGACTTGATCCATGGCAATAGAGAGCGCCCAGGTGGTGATATTTATATTCATGGTGCTTGTATGACCGTTGGTTGTATGCCGATGACCAATGAGTGGATCGAAGAGATTTATGTGACGGCTTTGCAGGCCAGAATCAATGGCCAATTGAATATACCGGTTCAGATATTCCCAATACGATATAATCAGAAATCGCTTGATTATATAGGTCGTGAGTATAAGAATGAAAATGAAAAACAACGTTTTTGGGTCAATTTGAAAAGAGCTTATGACTATTTTGAAGCAACTAAAAAGACGCTTCCGGTGATGTATGATGAGAAAGGCGAATATGCCTTTTAGTTATTTTTCGAAGTAGACTATTGTATTGAAAGCATGAAATAATGACTGATCGATCTGCATACAGACGATGAGAACTAGCCCCGATTGCAATGGATATGCACTGGAGAGCAACGACAGTGCATAGGAATGGAAAGCGGGACTGGCGCCAACCGAAGTTATTTCGATGCGCTCCTCTAATTTAATTATTTTATCCCTAGTTATAGAGTTGGGAATATATTTATTGAATTCCAGCGGCGCGAAGTAGTTCTTGTGCTTTTTGAACCTGTCCGGTTTTGGCATAGATGTCAGCCATGGCTTGATAGCAATTTCGACGGAGTGATTCATCTTGAGATGCGGTGTTGAAATTACTAAGTGCTTGCTGAAAATTGCCGGCACCGGCTTGGGCCATAGCAAGATAATAATAGGCTCGGATGTATTGCGGATTGTCGCGAAGTATCTCTGCAAATAGTTGTTGTGAGGTAGCAAAATCGCCTTGCTGTAGCTTGAGTACGGCATACAAATTTTTGGTTTCCATGTTAGTGGCATCGAGTTGGTAAGACTGTTGGATAGCTTGTGATGCCTTTTCGATTTGGCCTAGTTGCATTTGAATCGAGCCAATGGTATTGAGAATGGCAGTGTTGTTTGCATCCTTTTTAACGTATTGCTCAAAGTAGTACAATGCACTGTCTGCCTGATTTTGATTTAGAAATTCATAGGCCTTGAGATCATCAAAAGAAGGACGCTTGAGCAAGATACAGAGCGGTTTGCCTTGAACTGCTACTTGATGTATTACGGTTCCTGTGATCCAAGAGCCGGATTTGATTTCTTCGAGTGGAATGAGTGCTATATGAAATAGTGCATAGTCCCATTTCTTTTGATTACGCTCCGGAAAGCGGATATAATCGACCAATACATTGGGGTTATCTTTGAAGTAATGAGTAAGTATGTGGGCCGCATTGCTATACAGACGTATGGTATCATTGGGTCTGGTATTTTGGAGTTCATGTTGCTTGAACCACTCGGCCGCTGCCTTCACACTGTTGTAATAATAATCGACCTCATACTGTCCATAAGCACCTTGTACCCCACCTACAGACTGATTGTGGTAGGTGACAGTATGCGGAAAGGTCGTGGCTGTAAAATACAAAGGATCAAGAAGAAGTAGTCCCATAAAGCCTAGCGCTATTTTATCGGATTTGAATCGGGCCAATGTGTGCATGGCTTGCTGCCAACCAAAACCGGCTAATATGGCTATACCGGGGAAAATAAATAATATATGACGCCAGGCATGGTATACATTGGCTTTGGTGTAAATTATGTAGAACAAAGGAAATACCGATGCAAATAACACAAAATACAAGACGGGTGCGGAAATTGATTTGCGAAAATTCCAGGCAAATACAATCATCAAAAGTATTCCCATTAATACGGCCCAGGTATTCGTGATGAACAAGCTTTTTAGCAAATAAGTTGAAGGCAAATCTGCTGAAAACACCTTTTCTCCTTCATAGATTTGTTTGATATTGACTTTGAAATTGCCCATTTCGCTGAGAGCCGTTAGTGGATTTGTAAAAGGATTTTGTAAGCCATAAGGCCATAGAAGGCTGCCGCACAAATAACCCAATACGGTCGTGATCAATATGGGTTTGATATAGACTGCGATATCCACTTTATCTTTTTGTATGATATTTTTCACTACATATAGGATGGCGACATACACTCCCAAATAAGGGATGAGCAGTATACCACCTACCCTAATATTAATAGCGGCTCCAATACTCAATATAACCCAGAGGTAATCTGACTTCGAAGGCTTAGGCATGCGGTCAAATAAGCGAATGATAAAGTAAATGGCCATAATATAGGTACTCGCAAAGGGAATATCTTTGGGATTATTCATGGCATGTCCCAAAAAGAATGGCGATAAAAACATCAGCCAGGCAACCAAAATACCTGCATTAGCATGTAGGAAACGTCGTGTGATACCAACAGCAAAAAAGATACCAAAAAAACCAACCCACGCATTGAGTAGATGACGAGAAGTGTACTCCTCTAGTGGAGAAATTTTGTTGACTAGAGCGGCTAACAAATCAAACAATCCGCCATAATATTGTACTACATTGTCGCGATTATAGTTGTACACGCCTGCTGCATTAAGCTCATCCGAAGTCCGAAACACGGATTTATCTTCTCCAAAACTGGCAAAATATTGTAATATCGTTTTGCCATATTCATTCATATCGACCTCATCACCACTAATACCGTATGAAAAACTCATGATGGTCATTGCCAAAAATATGACGCCCATGCTGATACGAAGTAACCAGTTGGCAGAAGATGATTGTGTGAGAGTATTAGCGATAGTATGAGTCGACATGATGATTTTTCTTATGGCTCAAATGTAATACCATTTCTAAATTATTGATGCAAACCTTTGCATTCATGTGCAGTTATTCGGGTTGTATTGAATCTTTTTTGGGCGGCAGACACGCTTTTCACGTCAAGTCCTCGGTCGAGTATGTTTTTTTCTACGCCGCCTGAGTAGCTTCTGAAGTCGCTCTCAGCCGTCTCGAAAAAAAAATTCAAACTCGACCTCCGGGCTTTCTGTTACAATCGTTGCCGCAGCTCGGAGTACGACTTTGTCCGCAAATACAAGACAGTAATTTTTAAAAAACAATTACATCCTAATGGATACAATAATATACTGCATTCTAAAAAAGCCAAGACATGGTATCATGTACTTGGCTCTTTTGACATTTATCATTCAATTACTTTGACTGACTGTTTTTGGATTTCTTGTTATCCGCGGCTTTGTGAGAAAATTGCAAAAGAGATTTTTCTTCATTCAAATCAACAAGAATAATATCACCTTCTTTGACTGTAAGATTAAGGATTTCTTCTGCCAATGGATCTTCCAAATACTTTTGAATAGCTCTATGTAGCGGTCTAGCACCAAATTGTTGGTCGTAGCCTTTCTCCGCTAAGAATGTTTTTGCTTTTTCACTCAGCTCGATCGTGAAGCCAAGTGCAGCAAGGCGCTTAGCAACGTTGACCATTACCAAATCGATGATACTGTGAATATGCTCTTGAGTAAGAGAATTAAACACGATTACATCATCAATTCGATTCAAAAATTCAGGAGCAAAGGTTCTTTTCAATGCTTTTTCAATTACCGCTTTACTATTTTCTTCTATGGAACTCACTTTGGTACTTGTAGCAAAACCTACACCATCACCAAACTCTTTGAGCTGACGCACACCTATATTGGAGGTCATGATGATAATCGTATTTTTAAAATCTACTTTTCGCCCCATACCATCTGTAAGTTGGCCATCATCAAGCACTTGCAATAGGATGTTATAGATATCCGGATGCGCTTTTTCGATTTCATCCAGTAGGATGATTGAGTATGGTTTACGACGAATTTTCTCTGTAAGCTGACCACCTTCTTCATAACCTACATATCCGGGAGGAGCACCGATGAGTCTGCTAACCGAAAACTTCTCCATATATTCACTCATGTCTATCCGAACTAGTGAATCTTCGCTATCGAACATATTGCGAGCTAGTGCTCTGGCCAATTCTGTTTTACCTACACCTGTAGGTCCGAGGAAGATGAATGAACCTATAGGTTTTTTAGGATCTTTCAGTCCCACTCTATTACGCTGTATCGCTTTTACGACTTTTGCTACGGCATCATCCTGTCCTATTACTACGCCTTTAAGATCCTGTCCCATATTACGAAGTTTTTCACTCTCTGCAGCTACCATACGCTTCACCGGTATGCCGGTCATCATATGGATTACTTCAGCGATCTCTTCTTCTGATATAGGGTAGCGTTTACTTTTAACTTCTTCCTCCCAAGCTACTTTTGCCGACTCTAATTCTTCTTGTAGCTTTTTTTCTGTATCTCTGAGGGCAGCTGCCTTCTCAAACAATTGACTTTTGACAACTTTATTTTTTTCTACTTTAATATCTTCAATCTTCTGCTCCAGTTCCAATATATTTTTGGGTACATCAATGTTTTTGAGATGGACTCTGGCTCCTACTTCATCCATTACATCTATGGCTTTGTCCGGTAGCAATCGATCGGTAATGTATCTGTTACTTAGCTTTACACAAGCTTCGATAGCTTCTTGATCATAGCTCACATTATGAAACTCTTCGTATTTAACTTTCAGATTGTTCAAAATAGTGATAGTATCTTCTACACTAGGAGGTTCTACCAATACTTTCTGAAATCGGCGGTCTAGTGCCCCATCTTTTTCGATGTGCATACGATACTCATCCAATGTGGATGCTCCGATACATTGCAATTCACCTCTTGCAAGAGCCGGCTTGAAGATATTGGAGGCGTCCAAAGAGCCACTGGCACCACCGGCACCTACTATGGTATGTATTTCATCGATAAAGAGGATCACATCTCGATTCTTTTCCAATTCATTCATGATGGCTTTCATACGCTCTTCAAATTGACCCCGATATTTAGTACCTGCGACCAATGCCGCCAAGTCGAGGCTCACCACACGTTTGTCAAACAATACTCTTGATACCTTTCGCTGATGGATACGAAGAGCCAGCCCTTCTACAATCGCCGTCTTACCCACACCGGGCTCTCCTATCAGAATAGGATTATTTTTCTTTCTCCGTGATAATATTTGAGATACTCGTTCTATTTCAGTTTCACGACCCACAATGGGATCCAGTTGTCCCATTTCAGCCAAGCGAGTTATGTCTCGTCCGAAATTGTCTAATACAGGTGTTTTGGACTTGGTATTGGATGGAGTTGATGCTTTTCGCTGAAAAGACGACTTGTCCTCCTCTTCCTCAAACCCACTTCCATCATCCTTCAACTCAGATCTGAATCCCTCAGTAGAACTTCCGGTTACCATTTCTAACTCATTTTTGTAAGTGTCATAATCTACACTGAATTGGTTCAGTATTTGGCAGGCTACATTCTCTTTGTTTTTGAGTATTGATAAGATCAAATGCTCACTTTCTGCCAACATACTTTTTAAGGCTTTGGCTTCCAACACCGTTATCCTAATTACTTTTTCGGCTTGCTTGGTGAGCGGAAGACTATTGATATTTTGAACATTTTTTAGGGTACCTTTATTTTTTATGGCAAGCTCAAGGTCTTTTCGAAGATCTAGCATGTCTACGTGCAGATTCTGTAAAATCCGCATGCCCAGACCTTGTCCGTCTCTTATCATACCTAGAAGTAAATGTTCGGTGCCAATAAAATCATTACCTAATCGTAGGGCTTCCTCCCGACTGTATGAAATTATTTCTTTTACTTTTGCTGAAAATTGTGAATCCATCAACTCTTTTTTGTTTTAACAAAATTAGTGAATTATTTTTACTTCTATTCCTAAAGATTTTATAATAATGATTATCCAATTCTATTCTAAAGAACAATTTGATATTCTTGCCCCTGAAGGTGAATTAAACGCTATTTCTCTTAATTCTGAATTGAAGCCACTTGTAGATCAATCGCTATGCAATCATCGAAATCTTATTTTAGATTTTTCGCAGTGTGAAACCAATGAATGTATCCATTCTGAGCAATTGTCTATATGGAAAAATGACTTTGATGCGCAAAAATTATCGTTTGTTATATGCGGTGCAAAGAGTGATTTGAAAAAATTACTTCTCGATGTGTCGCAATCCTTAAACATTCAGTACGCACCTACGCAAGTCGAAGCCATCGATATTGTTAGTATGGAAATCATTGAGAGAGAACTTCTCGATGATTTTTAAG
>DAIUCL010000051.1:0-15865 GCA_036846185.1 Chitinophagaceae bacterium | reverse complement strand
AATAAATACAAACAAAAATTGAATTCAGTCTTATACTTCAATTAATCAACAGCTCAAATCCATTCATTTTTATTACCAATTTTCAAGTACTATCTTGTACCTTTGTTCTCTAACTATCAATTGATATGAATAAGCAAGAATGGCCGCTCTGGGAAGTATTTATTCGAAGCAAAGCGGGTCTCGACCACAAACATGTAGGAAGCCTGCATGCCTCCGATGCACAAATGGCTATTGAAATGGCTCGAGATGTCTATACCCGACGTCAAGAGGGTATCAGCATCTGGGTAGTAGAAAGCAAGCATTTGCATGCATCCAACCCTGATGATGCTGCGAGTTTCTATGACCCCATGAATGATAAAGTATATCGTCACCCCACATTCTACGACCTACCTGATGAACTCACTCACATGTAAGTCCTTCTTACTCAATTCTCAACAACAAACCTCTTTATGATAGATTATCTATTGCATTTAGCCGACAATGCCCTTATCTACGGACATAGACTCAGCGAATGGTGCGGACACGGCCCCATACTCGAAGTAGACATGGCTCTGTCCAATATCGCACTCGACCATATAGGCACCGCCCGAAGTCTATATCAATATGCAGCCGAACTCGAAGGGGGCGACACCACCGAAGATACCTACCCTTATCACCGCGATGTAAGGGCTTTTCGCAATATCCTCTTGGTAGAAATGCCCAATGGTAACTTTGCCGACACCATAGCCCGTGCACTTTATTTTGACACCTATCAATATCATTTCTACAAGGCTCTTAGTCATAGTAGCGACCAACGACTGGCAGCCATAGCAGCCAAATCGCACAAAGAAGTAAGTTATCACCTCCGCTTCAGCAGCGAATGGACAGTGCGTCTTGGCGATGGCACGGACGAAAGCAAACAAAAAATACAAAGCGCCCTCCATGATCTTTGGGAATATACCGGCGAAATGTTTGCCCCTTCCGCTACCGAAACCGATATGATACATAAAGGAATAGCACCCGATATCAGCAACCTCAAAGCCGACTGGCACAAAAGTATAGTACAAACTCTCGAAGAAGCCACCCTACAAATGCCCCTGCATATTGAAGGAGCATGGTTTCAGCAAGGAGGCAAAAAAGGAATACATACCGAGTATATGGGCTCAATACTAGCCGAACTGCAATACCTGCAAAAATCCTATCCAGGTAGCGAATGGTAACAACTATCTATCTATGATACAAAAAGATATCCTTTTACAATACCTCGACAATGTCACCGACCCCGAAGTACCCGTACTCACCATCCGTGACCTAGGTGTACTCCGCGATGTCATCATCCACGACGACCGACATGTCGAAGTCATCATCACACCCACCTATAGCGGCTGCCCTGCCATGAGTGCCATTGCTACATCAGTTCGTTTAGAACTCATGAGTAGAGGCATACCACAAGTAACTGTCACTGAAGTGCTCTCCCCTGCCTGGACCACCGACTGGATGAGTGATGAAGGCAAAGAAAAACTACGCCAATATGGTATAGCTCCCCCACAATATTCTACCACCAACAACCCTTCCGAATATCAGGCTGTAGTACCCTGCCCACAATGTGAGTCTACCCACACAGAGCTCATCAGTCAGTTTGGCTCTACCGCCTGCAAAGCACTTTACAAATGCAAAGACTGCCTCGAACCCTTCGACTATTTCAAATGTCACTAACACCCCATCCCAATTCTTATTACCTTTGTAAAAAACTATAACACATGAAAAAAATATATTTCATCCTAGCTCTCTCCTTATTTGCATTTGCATGTAGCGACACGAGCACCCCTTCAGACACGAGCAACACAGAAAGCACCGCAAGCGAAGCCCAATACTTCGGCGACAAAATCGACGAATCAGGTGCACAACCTATCGAAAATATCCATAGCATCATGGGCGACGACACAGCAGTGGCATGCAAGCTCCGCGGCGAAGTAACAGCCGTGTGCCAAACCAAAGGATGCTGGATGGAACTCAAAAACCCTTCCGGCGAAGGCTTACGGGTCACCTTCAAAGACTACGGATTCTTTATGCCAAAAGACTGTGCCGGCAAATCAGCTATTGTAGATGGAATCGCAAAAATTGAAGTCACCTCCATAGCCGACCTCAAAGAATACGCCAAAGACGATGGTAAATCCAAAGAAGAAATAGACGCTATCACCGAACCACTTAAAGAACTCGTCTTCGAAGCACGAGGCGTAATACTCAAATAATTTTTATGCATCGAATCCTCAGCATTATTATAGCCCTCAGCATTCTGCTCTTTTGGGCTTGTACAGACACCACACCCGACATCAAAACGACTGAGAAACAAGCGGCCTCTTGCAGCAATGGCGAGACCATCATGGATCCAAATGATACCAAAGCCATGGCTCTCATGATGCGCACCATGGCCAACCAATGTGACAGTATGCGTCTGGACTTATTAGCCGGCAAGCGGGTAGATTCTATACGCTATCCTCTTATGCCCTTCGAACATGCCGAACCCAGCGATTCGTCCAATTTAGTTCCACTCTTTTACGAAAATGCCAGCCTCTTTGCCTCTGCCTATCGCACACTCATGTCCGATACGATGCAGCAGACTGAACATTATACCGCCATGATACAATCTTGCGTACATTGCCACAATAGCTTTTGTAGTGGCCCACTCAGACGTATCCGCAAGCTCACCCTCGATTACAAAGACAAAGTACAATAAACATACCAGCTTCTTAAAAAAGAATCTGTGGGCGGCCGGCACGCTATCCGCTTTTAGTCCTCGGTGCGTAGCGTGGGCTGCAAGCGGAGGCAGTAGCTTCGTTCCTACGCTCTGCCTCCACCTGCATCCCATCGCTTTGCCCCTGTGGGCTAATCGCTCCTATCGTGGCCGCAGAGGGTGTCCAGAATATATTAAAAGGTTTTGAGCAACTACTATACAACAGACAATTGCCATACAACCAAAAAACACCTGCTTAATCATTTGGCAACAATCTTAAAAAAGATAACTAGTATCGTATCCCGAATTGTATTGGGCACATATCACTATAGAAGTGACAAGCAACTGACAATGATACTATGATTCTACAAAATAGAGATGGTACTATACCGCCAGGGCATCTGGCAACCTAGCTGCTACTCCAAATGCTAATTTAAATATTCAGCCCACCGCACACGCTGAGCACCTGACCAGTAATATAATTGCCCATATCTGATGCCAAAAAAAGGCAACTGTTGGCTATATCGTCGGCAGTAGCAAAACGACCTAGCGGAATACCCGCTTTATACTTTTCTGCTGCTTCTCCTTCTTGCAAGTAAGAGGTCATATCGGTCTCTACAAAACCGGGAGCAATCGCATTGCATCGTATGTTACGGCTACCAATCTCTTTGGCTACCGACTTAGTAAAGCCTATCACACCGGCCTTACTGGCAGCATAGCTACTCTGACCTGCATTGCCCATTTCGCCTATCACTGAGCTCATATTGATAATGCAGCCTGCACGTGCTTTCATCATAGGCCGCATTACTTGCTTGGTCATATTGAATACACTTTTAAGGTTGGTATCCATTACTTCATCCCACTGCTGCTCGGTCATACGGAGTAGCAAGTTGTCGCGCGATATACCGGCATTGTTGATACAGATATCTACCGTACCAAATTCTTTCACCACCTCATTGACGAGTGCTTCACAGTCGGCAAAGTTACCTGCATGGCTTTTATACGCTTTGGCTTTGACTCCCATAGCCTCGCATCGGGCTACTAAATCTGCACTACGAGCAGCACTACTATCGCTGACATAGGTAAAGGCGACGTGGCATCCTTGTGATGCAAATTTTTGTACAATGGCCTCACCTATGCCACGACTACCTCCGGTGATAATAGCTACTTTATTGTCTAGTAATTTCATGATGTTTATTATGTTGAATATTATATTTGATTATCGATTGGAGTGCAAAGCGATTCGATTACCTTCGGTATCGACCAGAAAGGCGTAATAGCCTGTGTCGGGGGCAATGAGTGTTTTGGGTACAATAATTCGTCCTCCGGCAGCGGTGGCCCTATCGAGTACGACGTTGACATCCGGATTGGCATTGAGATAAAGAAGTGAGCCTGCTCCACTGGGTATATAGCCTTCACCATAACATATGGCACCACTTACAGAGCCGGGGTCGGCCGGGAAAAATGCCATTTTGTAACCTTGTATTTCGGTGACCTGCATCTGAATATCAAATATCGTTTCGTAAAAACGACGTGCCCTGTCAAAATCGGTGACGGGAATTTCAAACCAACTGAGCATGTGTTTTGCTTGCATACAGCGGAAAATTTGGGGGAAAATACATCAAGATTTTCAATTGAGTGCTAAAAAAAATACTTGCGAAAAATATTTTGTGTGGCTATGCTTGTAAAGACGTAATTTAGCGTAAAACATCACACTATGTTCAGTATTATACTAGGACTTATACTCCTGTTCCTAGCGGGCAAGGTGCCTGCTCAGTTGGCTCAAAATATGGATCCTCGCAAAATTAAAAGTGCATTACGAATTGTCTCTTTGCTTTTCATAGCACTGGGAGTCATGACATCTTGTATCAAACAAATAGATGCCGGCTTTGTAGGAGTCCAGTCGCTTTTTGGAAAAATCCAGTCGCAGACACTGAGTAGTGGACTCAATTTGGTAAATCCTTTGGTGGATGTACGACATGTAGATATTCGTACCCAAAACTATACCATGAGTGGTATCAACGACCACTCCGATGGTAGTGGCGATGATGCCATCAAAGTGCTCACCAAAGATGGCCTGGAAGTAACCATCGACTTATCCGTATTGTATAGGGTGAGTGCCAGCGATGCGCCTCGTATGATGCGTGAGATAGGTGCCGACTTCAAAGATAAGATCATACGCCCTGTATCGCGTACCAAGATTCGTGACAATGCCGTGTATTATGATGCCATAGAACTGTACTCCACGAAACGAGATGATTTTCAAATTCGTATTTTCAAAAGCATAGAAGATGAATTTAAACGAAGGGGTTTGATACTCGAAAATCTGCTGGTACGAAATATCACTTTGCCTCAAACGGTGAAGCAGACTATCGAAAGCAAAATAAATGCGGAGCAAGATGCTCAAAAGATGCAATTTGTATTGCAAAAAGAAAAGCAGGAAGCTGATCGCAAACGCTTGGAAGCACAAGGTATTGCCGATTATCAGCGTATCATCAATGAAGCTCTCACAGACAAACAACTTCGCTATGAACAAATCAAAGCGTATAAAGAAATGGCACTGTCTGAGAATAGCAAAATCGTCATCATGCCGGCCTCGGGCAATATCATATTGGATACCAAATAAGTATACAGTATACGCTACCGTACTACTTGTATGCCTTGTACGATAAGTACGATGCGGCCACGATAGTAGCGTATAGCCCACAGGGGCAAAGCGATGGGATGCAAGGAGTAGCAGGGCGTAGGGACGAAGCCACTGCTACTCCCATGCAGCCCACGCTGCGCACCGAGGACTAGTAGCGGATAGCGTGCAGGCCGCCCTAAAAATCAATTCAGATTTTTTTTTGATGTCAGTTTGCAGTAAGATAAATTATTCTCTGTCGAACTGTATACGCATCCCTTGCTTGCCTTCCAGCACCTGCCCATCGGTGTAGACTAATCGGCCGCTTACAAAGGTCTTGTCTATACGTGCCGGAAAGCGATGTCCTTCAAAGGGGCTCCAGGCACATTTGTACAAAATATTCTGCTTGCTGACCGTAGTGCTTTCTTGCAAATCGACGATGACGGCATCAGCAAAATACCCTTCTCTGATATATCCTCGCTCACGCACTTGAAAACACTCAGCGGGTGCATGACAGGCTTTGTCGACGATACGCTCCAGACTGATTCGACCTTCTTTGTAAAACTGAAGAAGTAACAATAGGCTGTGCTGTACTAAGGGCAGGCCGGCAGGAGCGTCGGAATAGGGTTTTTGTTTTTCTTCCCAGGTGTGAGGCGCATGGTCGGTAGCGATGATATCGATACGATCGTCAAGTAGGGCTTGCCAGATCGCTTCACGGTGTTCGGATGCTTTGATAGCGGGGTTGCATTTGATCAGATTACCTTGTTGCTCATAATCATCGGCAGTGAAGTGTAGGTGATGTACACAGACTTCAGAAGTAATCCGTTTATCTTTCAGTGGAAAGAGATTGGTAAACAAGTTGACTTCCTTAGCGGTGGTGATATGCAATATGTGCAGACGGGTATTGAATTTTTTGGCCAGTTGTATAGCCGAAATTGATGATTCGTAGCAGGCCTCTACATCCCTGAGTATAGGATGCATACGAGCATGGTCGAGTGCCTTACCTTCGGCAAGCAGTCGGGCTTTATTGGCCGTGATGATATCTTCTTTTTCGCAGTGGGTAGCTATAAGCATTTCGGATTCTGAAAAAATCTTTTCGAGGGTGATAATATTATCGACCAGCATATTGCCGGTACTGGAACCCATGAATATCTTGTAGCCGCAGATATCATTTTTGTGCTGATTGGCAAGGAGTGCTTGCTCCGCATTGTCGTTGGATATGCCGATATAAAAACTAAAGTTTGCCGGTGACACCTGTGCTGCTTTGTGGTATTTTTCTTCGAGCAATTCGAGGTTGAGTGTAGGTGGTACTACATTGGGCATTTCCATAAAGGTAGTGACTCCGCCTGCTACAGCCGCTCTCGACTCCGACGCTATATCGGCCTTGTGGGTAAGTCCGGGCTCTCTGAAGTGTACCTGATCATCGATCAGTCCGGGTAGTAGATACTTACCGGTGCCATCTATTTCCGTCACATCTTCAGTAGTATCTATATGGGGTGCTATTTTTTCAAATCGCCCATTTTTGATCCATACATCCACGGTACAAATTGTGCCTTCATTCACCACTTGTATATTTTTGATAATATAGTTTTCCATGCAAAATATTGATATTCACAAATGTAATTGCTTTACCTTTAACCGTTGAAAAAATGTTCATGAAAAAAATAGTACAACTGGCTTTATTACTGTTGGTGACGGAAGCCTCCATAGCACAATCGCCATTTATAAAACGAAATATGGACGACGCCTTACTACTGGAGCGCCTCGATGTACTCAACGGACGCGTATCTGATACCTTACTCACTAGCATAGAAGGTATGCCAGCCAAAGATGTAGTAGCCTTTTTGGAGCGTTACTTAGAAACTCATGCAGCTAGCTTGAGTGTACAGGACAAACGCGATATAAAAAAATACATATCACAATATGGCGAATGGGCAGCAGATGCCCAAGGTGCTCAAGCCTCTAAGAAACCCATACTGGATGTACTGTATCAAAAAAAGCCCGACTTGTTCAACTACTCGCGCAATGGCAACACATTTGTGATCAACCCGGTGATACACTACCAGCAACTTTTTGAAACAGCCGCCGATACCCAAAATATGTTTGTAAACACAAGAGGCCTCGAAGCGAGAGGAGTGCTCAAAAACAGAGTGGGTTTTTATACCATCTTCGCCGATAATCAAGAGCGAGGTCCACTGCACTGGCAGCACTATGTAGCCACCCGAGGGCAAGTACCCGGTAATGCGTTTCATAAAACATTTAAGCCCGAAAAAGCCGGTATAGCTCGCGACTATTTGTATGCCGCCGGCTATATCGATGCCGAAGTGATAAAAAACACACTCAATGTGAGTTTTGGTCAAGACCGATTTCATATAGGCGATGGATATCGTAGTTTATTTCTTTCCGATTTTGGTACCAATTATACCTTTCTCAAACTCAATACTAAGCTGTGGAAATTCAACTATCAAAATCTTTTCATGGAATTAGTTCCGCAGTTTCGCCGACGAGGCGACAACCTGGTGCCACGCAAATACGCCGCTATGCACCACTTGAGTATCAATGCCACCAAGTGGCTCAACATAGGCGTATTTGAAAGCGTGATATTCTCCCGCAAAGACCATTTTGATTTTAGTTACATGAATCCTATCATCTTTTACCGTGCGATAGAGCAGTTCAATGGCAGCCCGGACAATGCACTCATGGGGCTCAACTTCAAAATCAATACACGATTTCAAACCCAGTTTTATGGACAAGTCATATTGGACGAATTCAAATTTTCGGAGCTCAAAGCGCGCGATGGCTGGTGGGCCAACAAGTATGGCTTTCAGCTCGGGGGAAAGATCGTGGACCCACTAGGTATCAAACATTTGCTACTACAGGCCGAGATGAATATCGTACGCCCCTTCACATACTCTCGCGATTCGGTCACCAATTATACCCATTACAATCAAGTGATGGCGCATCCCTATGGGGCCAATTTTGCAGAGCTCAACCTGATTGCTCGTTACAAACCCATCGATCGACTGTATCTTACCGGCAAAGCCTTTTATAACCGACAAGGGCGCGATACGCTCTCCGCCGTTGCGATGGGCGGCGATATTTTCAAAGACTATCGCAGCCGTATGAACGAGCGTGGCTATTTTATGTTTAGTGGCTATCCCTCATCCGTTAAGTTTTTGAACTTCAATGCCTCTTACGAGCTCAAGGATAATCTCTTCATCGATCTGGGTGCCACCTATCGCAAGGAGTATTCTACACATCCTCATCAGCCAAGCTATGCAAGTATGCAGCTATACACCGGATTTAGGCTCAATGCCGTGCGAAGGCAGTACGACTATTAGCCCCTACTCGCGCATTACCTATTAGTAGTCTGAAAATAATCGGGTTAAGTATTTTTGGAGCTCAAGGCCTGTCCATCTATCAGCCACATCCCGCTTTCCGTTACTATCTCTCTCGCCTTACTGGACGAGAGAGGATATTCACTACAATCGGGGCTAGCCTTCATCGCCGTATTCATAGTGCATCATATACGGTACACGATTAAGTATGAACTATTAGTACGATAATCAACCGACAACTTGGAGGAGCTTTTATGCGACGCTAATGCTTACTATTTCAGTTTTTCACTACCGGGATAGCTTGTATATACTGCGGCATAGTCAAGCGCAATACATAGGCTCCCGCTGCTAATCCATGCAGAGATAGGGTGGTTTGGTATCTGGATTGGATTACGAATTACAATGAAC
The DNA here is from genome assembly GCA_036846185.1 of Chitinophagaceae bacterium. GTDB lineage: Bacteria > Bacteroidota > Bacteroidia > Chitinophagales > Chitinophagaceae > OLB11. The sequence goes on along the minus strand of DAIUCL010000051.1, from coordinate 6,783 downwards.
AACACCCTCATCAGTCTTTAAATACTCAAACACTAAATAAGTATGATGCTTAATCATTCTACGTGTGGAAACTCTTTTTCTATTTCCCTAAAAATGAAACAGCCCTACCTGATACTAAGAATGCCTCTATTTTTTTAGCAAAGCCTGCTTGTTCGCTGTGTTTTCCAATCGCCAGCCACGCAGAAAAGTCATTGCAAAAATCCAAGTGTTAAATTACATTTACAAACTGTCGAAAAAAGCAACCACGTTCATCTTCTGTTAAATTCGGATATTCTTTGGAGTCTATTATACCGATTATGCTTTCAATATAGTCCATTGTTCGTTTCACTCGTTTGTACTATATTCAAGCTATATCCCCGATTGTATTGCTGTAGCTTTCGTTCCTCAAGCACATCAATATCACCGGGGCTGGCTGGCATTTACCACTCTAAAATTATTATTTAGTTTGGACTAAATAATAATTAGAATTGGTATTACGTATGTAGTCCGAGCTATAAGCACTGCTTTTGGTGCAAGTATTCTGCTATTTGTATGGCATTGGTAGCTGCTCCTTTGCGAAGATTATCGGCGACTATCCAGCAGTTGAGGGTATTTGGCTGTGATTCGTCGCGGCGCAGGCGACCTACATATACGGCATCGGTATTGTGTGCATACAAAGGCATTGGGTAGCTTAGCTCAGCGGGATTATCCAAGAGCTTGATCCCCGGAAACTGATTAAGAAGTTGACGAACTTTTTGCAGCTCAAAATCTTGATGAAATGAAATATTGACACTTTCACTATGACCTCCCATGACAGGTATGCGCACGGCGGTAGCGGTGACAGCGATGGTATTGTCGTTTAGTATTTTTTTTGTTTCCCAAATCATTTTCATCTCTTCTTTGGTATAGCCATTGGGGAAAAATACATCGATTTGTGGTATGATATTGCTATCGATAGGATAGGGATAGGCTTTGGGGCCGTCGGTGATGCCTAGTCGCTCGTCGTGAAGTTGCTGTACGGCTTTGGCTCCTGTACCGGTCACCGACTGATAAGTAGAGACTACGACACGCTGTATACGGTAGACCTCATGGAGAGGCTTGAGCACCATCACCATTTGTATGGTAGAGCAATTGGGATTAGCGATGATATAGTCATTGGCATCCAATAGATGCCCGTTGACTTCGGGTACGATTAGTTTTTTGGTTTCGTGCATACGCCATGCGGAGGAGTTGTCGATGACTTTGCAACCGGCATCGGCAAAATGAGGTGCAAGATCTAGGGAGGTTTGTCCGCCAGCGGAGAATAGTGCTAGTGAGGGTTTGTGGGTTAATGCTTCTTGCCATCCCATTACTTGCAGAGACTCTCCTTTGAAAGTGATGTTTTTACCTATTGATTTTTCGGAGGCTACGGGCAATAATTTTTTAATTGGAAAGTTTCTTTCGGCGAGGACTTCGAGCATTTTGCTTCCTACAAGACCTGTGGCACCTACTACGGCTACGGTATATGACATGTGAAGATGATTTTGATAAGGGTACAAATCTACATTTGAAATGATGTATTGAGAAGAACGAGGGTGTGTATTTGTCAGATGAATAACTTACTTGGATGACCTTTAGCCCCGATCGAAACAGATATCCTCCCTGCCGACGGGCTTTGTGGCAGAGCCGGCGGGGAGATAGTCGTGGAGAGCGGGAGGTATGATGATATAAGTGGTGGCGATGCGCTCCTTGAAACTATATTTTGCAGTAGAAAATCCGGGTTGAACAAAAAAAGCAGCCTCTTGGTGGGAGACTGCTTTTGTACCATAAATTCACTTAATGGATTTAGTTAATCCGGGTTGTTGCCATGCAGAAAGGTATTGAGTGAGCTGATACCGGTTTGTGCGGAGCGATTGCTGACTTGCAAGGAGGAGAGCTCTTCGTCGGCGGAAGTGGGGTGATTATCGAGCGACTGATTTTTGCGCAGGTAAGCGGGTACATTGACTTCGTCGGCATCGATGTCGGCTTTTTGGACATTGAAGCTCATGGAGCGAAGGCGAGAGGCGCGGTCTTCGAAAGCTCGTTTTTGGATTTCGAAGTTGACTTCTGCTTCGAGTTCGCTATCGCTGAGGTATCTGTTGCCTTTTCGTCGATTGATAGTGATGCCTTTGATGGTAACGTAGTCGTCTTGAATGCTATGAGTTGTATCGGGCTTAGAGGATGCGAAGAGAGAGTCGAGCTCATCGAGTACAGAGGGCGTCGCCTGATAGCTTGGCGTAGTAGGTTCTGTGACTTCTTCTTTGATTTGCAAGCTAAGTTGATTCGTATCATCCGGCAGGCTATTTTCGATGTGGGGTGCGGACGAATGTTCTTCGACGGTATTGAGATTATCTATTTGATCGAAGAGAGAGAGGACTACTTTGGGTTCAGAAGTACTAACAGCAGGTGTTTCGACTGATTCAGGCTGTTTCATATTCCAGGGGCGGGAAAGTCCCATACCGATGGCGAGCATACCGGGAATAGCGGGTGGTTCTACTTCGAACATAGTGGGTGCCAGTGGGTCGAAATTGGTATTTGGGGAAGACGCTTGGGGAGTGTTTTTATCTACGTCATCAAATGAAGTTGTTTGCGTATCCTCATTGGATTTTAGTTCGTATACTTCTTTATTTTTTTCGTGAACGGGTCTTTTTTTGTCGGCATTATAGGCATGGTCGAGAGGATTGTAATTGAAACCAGTGGCAATAATGGTGACACTGATTTGGTCGCCGAGATTATCATCGAAACCTGTTCCAAAAATGACGTCGCATTCGTCGCCTGCTTGCTCTTGGATGTATGCTTGTATCATTTCGACTTCGTCGAGGGTGTGCTCGTGTACACCATGTGCGGAGTTGATATTGAGCAATACCCACTTAGCACCTTTGATATCGTAATCGTTGAGAAGGGGTGATTTGATGGCATTTTCGACGGCTTCGTAGGCTCGATTTTCGCCACTGGCGGTAGCGCTACCGAGAATGGCTACACCGCCATCGCGCATGACGGTAGTGACGTCGGCAAAATCGACTACGATATGCCCTTGTGAGTTGATGACATCGGTAATACATTTGGCAGCGGTGGCCAGAATATCATCGGCTCTGCTGAAGGCTTGAGAGGTAGGAATATTGCCGTATTGCTGGCGGAGTTTGTCGTTGGAGATAATGAGAATAGTATCTACACTTTTTCGAAGTGCTTCAATACCTTCTTGGGCTTGTCGCATACGTCGTTTGCCTTCGTAGGAGAAAGGTGTGGTAACGATACCTACGGTGAGTATGCCGAGTTCTTTGGCTAAGCGGGCTACAATAGGAGCACCGCCTGTACCGGTACCACCGCCCATACCGGCAGTGACGAAAACCATTTTGGTATTATCGGCAAGAAGACGTTCTATTTCGGCTACACTTTCCTGGCAAGCCTTCATACCGATTTCGGGATTAGCGCCGGCACCGAGTCCTTGGGTAAGATGAGGACCAAGTTGTATTTTAGTAGGTACGGAGCTATTGTTGAGCGCTTTTTGGTCGGTATTACATACGATAAAATCGACACCTTCAATACCTAGGCCATACATATAATTGACGGCATTGCCACCGCCACCTCCTACACCAATTATTTTGATGATAGAGGAATTGTTTTGTGGGAGTTCGAAATGAATCATTGTGGAGAATTTATGGGGTTTTTATGGGGAATGAAAAAATGGATTTTTTATTTATCGAGGCGTTCATCATCAATGTTTTCAAACCAGTTGATGACTTTATTTTTTACGGTTTTGAACACATTATTGATGGTTTCTGCCCTTTTTTTAGATTTTTCTTGATGATTGATTTGAGATGCTTGGGCATCGGGTGGAGGTGTGGCAAACAAGTCAGGCTGTGAATCATTAGTAGATTCTGTGACAGGATGACTATTATCGTTAGAAGAAATGCTAGTTGGTTCAGAAGTTCCAAATTGTTGTTTTAGAATTTCGTCGACAGACGGCTCGTAGGTTTTAGCCATTTTGACAAATTCACCATCGATGGGGGATGAGTTATTTGTATTATTCTCTTCATTATTGTAAGAAATAAAGCGAAGTCTATTGTTTTCGAAATCATCATAACCTCTAAGGATGAGTCCTATACAAGTGGCATACATGGGTTTGAGTAGATCAGAGATATGGCCACTGGCAAGATGTTCATTGGGTAGTCCGATACGAGCCGGAAGACCTGTTTTGTATTCGGTAAGCTGAACCAGGTGCTTGAGTTGGCTACCACCACCTGTGAGAATGATACCGCCATGTAGTTTGTCGAGAAGATTATGTTGTTTGAGATGATACATGACATAATCGAGAATTTCTTCCATTCTGCACTGAATGATATTGGCAAGATTTTTGGCAGAAATTTCTTTGGGGTGCTGACCTCTAAGACCGGGAATGGTAATAAATGCGTTGGCTTTAGCTTCATCTACTAAAGCATTGCCAAATTGCACTTTCATCTGTTCGGCTTGCGAGCGAAGTACACCCAGTCCTTGTCTGATATCATTCGTAATATTGACACCTGCTATCGGGATGACGGCGGTGTGCTTGATCATACCATCGTGAAAAACGGCCAGATCGGTAGTACCACCACCTATATCAACGATAGCGACCCCTGCTTCCAAATCTTCTGCGCACATGACAGCTGCAGCGGAAGCGAGGGGTTGCAATACTAAGTCTTTGGTTTGCAATTCGGAGCGACTTACGCAACGATGGATATTTTTAATAGCATTTTTGTCGCCTGTAATGATATGAAAGTTAGCTCCAATCTTGACACCGGACATGCCGATGACTTGCTGCTGTGAAAGACCTGTAAGAGAAGCAACTGTAAAATCTTGAGGAATGATATCGATGATTTGATCTCCTGCGGGCAGATAAGTTCTATACTGATCCTTGAGGAGTGAATCAATGTCTTCTTTTCGTATTTCTTCTTCTGTATTGGATACGACACGCTCACCTCTAGTTTGCAAACTTTTGATATGGTGCCCTGCAATACCTACGTAGACTTCTTTGATGGAGAGATTAGGATTTGATAATTTACAATTTTCGAGAGCCACATGAATGGAACGAATACACTCTTCGATATTCAATACCATTCCGTGATTGACGCCACTACTATCGGCTTTTCCAAAACCTAGAATTTCTAATTTGCCAAATTCGTTTTTACGTCCTGCAATAGCGGCTATTTTGGTAGTACCGATATCGAGACCTACAATGATGGGATTTTCGTTTTGCATGTTACTTGATTTATTTTTTATTTTTATTTATATGACTAGATTGAGTTTCCACTTTTTTAGTTTCCTTTTTGATTTGAGTTGCATTGTTGTTTGGCGTGGTCTGTTTTTGACTTTTATTGATTTTATTATCTATTACCTTAGGCTGAGCATCTGGTTTTTTGACAGCTATAGCCGTATTATTTTTTGTATCGTTTTGCTTTGGTTTAGGTGTATTCAGCGTATTATTTGAAGCGACAGGTTTTGTTGTTTGTGGCTTTTTATCATACGGATTTATAGCTAATATTTTCCCATGCGTATTTCTTCCTATGACTTGCCCGGCAAAACGAACATCAATTTCATCATACAAATCCCATTGAACTGTAGTCATGCCCTCTTTGAAGAAAACTCTTAATCTTTCCAACTTATCATCTAGATCTTTAGTATTACCTAATCGTATGGTATGATTCGTAAATACAGATACTAATTGTATTTCACCATCATCCATCACATCGATTTGACCAATGGCTGCATTCCAAAAAGTATCATGCTGTATAAATTCAGCAAGAGTAACGAGATTGGTACGAACTTCTTGCAATAACGATTCCTGCCCAATGATAGGTACTGTTGCTACCGGAAGTCGAGTAATATACTTTTCATTCAACTCAATAGTTTGGGCATTATGATCTAAAAAATATCCAGCGTCTCCGACATTTTTTTCTATGACTCGCAATACGGGCCTTCTTTGATACACATCGATATACAAATCGCCTTTTACATCTACATACGCATTAGCATCTTCTATCCATTCATTATGTACAAGATGCTCTTCAATTGTATTGAGTTTTATTTCATTTGCGGGTGTTTGATGTAAAATAAAATCTGTTTTTTGGACTATATCCATTACATCATCATTGTGGATGAATGTCAAATCGGGATTGTGAATGTGAACTGAAATGTGATTACATTTTACTTCATTTGATTGTTTTGAAGCAAATACAAATGCTGTTAGCATCAAAGGAATTGACAGTAAAAAAAGTAGATTTCGCAATATTTTCAGCACACGATGTTTCATAGTTACTTATTCGATAGTATGTCTTTTAAAGGGTTTACTAATTTATCTATGTCACCTGCTCCTGCAGTAATCAATACTTCTGGACGAGCCACATTAGCCCATTCCAATATTTCATTGTGAGTTATAATTTGCTTATTAGGTATTGCCATTTTTTCCAAAAGCATGGTGCTATTTACACCATCAATGGGTAATTCTCTAGCTGGGTATATTGGCATAACAAACACTTCATCTGCCAGGTCTAAACTTTGCGCAAAATCATCGGCAAAGTCTCTAGTACGGGTGAACAAATGAGGCTGAAACACAACTGTAATTTTTTTGTTTCTAAACAATGCTTTTGCACTAGTGATCAACGACTTTAATTCTTCGGGGTGATGAGCATAGTCATCTATATAAACCAAGTTTTCATTTTTGACAACATAATCAAATCTTCTTTTTACCCCATTGTACTTATTCATGGCGTTGGCTACAAGATTCATATCGATACCCATCGAATGACATAC
>DAIUCL010000050.1:0-15874 GCA_036846185.1 Chitinophagaceae bacterium | reverse complement strand
ATTGCAGTTCTTGCATCTGCTTGGTTCAATTAGGTAGTTTTACGGATAAACATTTGCCCATCAATATGGATGTAAGTACTACTGCGTGAGGGATGTGAAGGGCACGAGCCTCCGGCGAAGTGGTCGGCGGCCTTCGGGGCCGACGACGGCACCCCGTAGCAGCCCGACCCCGAGCGGCCTGTCTTTTGTGGACGCGAGGGGGCACGCCCGCCTCTTTATAATCTAATGATTAATGAGTGGGAGGGAATTTTTTGACTTTTTGCAATACCTCTTTCTCAAGCGATTTTTTGTACTCAATCACACGGTTTTGTAGTTGAGGGTCAGCACTAGCTAGTATTTGAAGCGCCAGTATACCGGCATTTTTGGCGGCATTGAGGGCTACGGTAGCCACGGGTACGCCATTGGGCATTTGCAGGATAGAGAGCAGCGAGTCCCAGCCATCGATAGAGTTGCTCGATTTGACGGGCACCCCTATCACAGGTAGCGGTGACATGCTCGCTACCATGCCCGGTAAGTGAGCAGCACCTCCAGCGCCGGCGATGATGACGCGGATACCTCTACTATGCGCTTTGGTCGCATAGTCCATCATACGGCGAGGGGTCCGATGCGCCGATACGACAGTGGCTTCGTAGGGGATGTGCATGCTATCCAAAAATTCGGCGGCGGCTTTCATGACCGGCCAGTCGCTGTCGCTTCCCATGATGATGCCAACTAGTGGCTGATTACTTTTAGCTGTTGTCTTGCCCATTCTGCAGTTTGTTTTGCTTTTTCTAATGATTGATTGGTGACAGTGATATGTCCCATTTTTCGATACGGTTTGGTGATGTGCTTGCCATAGAGGTGGATGTGTACATTGGGTGTTTGGAGGCATTGTTCGATACCTTGGTATATGACCTGACCTTGATAATCCGGGTGGCCTAGTAGGTTGATCATGGCAGAAGGAATGAGAATGTCTGTAGCGCCAAGTGGCAGATTGAGTATGGCACGTAAGTGCTGCTCGTACTGAGAGGTAATGGTGCTTTCTATGGTTTGATGACCACTATTGTGAGGTCGGGGGGCACATTCGTTTACATACAATTTGTCGTGTGGGTCGATCAGAAATTCTACAGCGAGTACTCCACAAATGTTGAGGGCTTCGATAATTTGTTTGGCATATTGCTTGGCTTCGTCGGCAAGCGATGTCATTATCGGGGCGGGATAAAGCAGTAGGTCGAGTAGATTGGCTTCTTCATGAAAATCCATCGACACGGGGTCGTACACGGCCACTTCGCCAGCCTGGTTGCGAGCTACGATGACGGCTATCTCTGTTTTGATTTCGATATATCCTTCAACGAGGCAGGGTGTGTCCATGAGTTTATCGATATCAGTAGTCGATTTTACGACGCACACCCCTTTGCCATCGTAGCCTGCATGTAATGATTTTTGAACGAAAGGGACAGATATAATTCCTCTTTCGAGCGATTCCAACACATGCTGACGGGATTGGAGAATAATAAAGTCAGAGGTGGGGATGTGGTGGTGAGAATAAAATATTTTTTGGTTGCCTTTGTTTTGGATAGTAGCTAATGCATCCGGGTTGGGATGAATGGTTTTACCTTCTGATTGTAGCTTTCGGAGTGCATCTACATTCACATGCTCTATTTCGATGGTGATCGTGTCGCAGTCTTGACCAAAATGGTATACGGTGTCAAAGTCGGTTAATGAGCCGCATACAAATTCAGAGCAACTATTTCGACAGGGTGCATTGGGATCGGGGTCTATAATTTTGGTGTATATGTCCCACTGTTGGGCTTTATAAAGAAGCATTTTGCCCAGTTGCCCACCGCCTAAAATGCCTAGTTTCTTGGTGGTGGAGAAGAAAGAATCATGGTTCATAGTAGGGCAAAATTACATCATCAAGTACAAAAGTACTAGCTAATGGCCAAACTTGTGTATAAGTTTGACACAAGAGTGCTTAACCATTAATAATGACACGGTCAATACAATTGTGGGCAAAGTGATAGGGTAAGAAGGCGGCAGAATGAATAGGTTTAGTGACGATGAAGTTGGCGACTTTGCCTCTTCGTATGGAGCCAAGTACATGTTGTAGTTCTAGTGCTGCGGCACCATTGATGGTACAGGCATTGATTGCTTCTTCGGGTGTCATTTTCATTTGAGAACAAGCTAAGCTAAGTACGAAATTCATATTGCCACTGGGGCAGCTGCCGGGGTTGTAGTCGCTGGCAAGTGCTACAGGGATATTTGCATCGATTATTTTTCGGGCTGGTTGGTAATGCATCGCCAAAAAGAAGGCCGCACCCGGAAGAAGAGTGGCTATGGTAGATGAATCTTGTAAGCATTTGATTTCTTCTTCGTCCATGGTTTCGAGGTGGTCTACACTGATGGCTTGATGCTTGACTCCTACTTGTATGCCCCCACTATTGTAAAGTTGGTTGGCATGTATTTTGGGTTTGAGATGATAGACTGCTGCTGCTGCTAGTAGCTGATCTGTTTCTTCGGGACTGAAGAAGCCTTTTTCGCAAAATACATCCATATAGTCTGCTAGTCCTTGTTCGGCTACCTTGGGTAGCATGTCTTGAATAATAGATTTGATATAGGCCTGATGATTATCTCTGAAGGTAAGGGGGTAGGTGTGTGCTGCGAGAAAACTTGCTTTTACAGGAATCGGGCTATTTTCTTTGATACGTCGAATCACTCGCAGCATTTTAAGTTCTTGCTCAGTGTCTAGACCATAGCCACTTTTTATTTCGATGGCTCCTGTGCCCATATTGATGACCTCTTCCAAACGTTGCATAGCGCTATCATAAAGGAAGGACTCATCAGCGTCTTTCATGCGGGCAGCAGAGTTGAGGATACCGCCTCCTCGCTTGGCTATCTCTTCGTAGCTGAGGCCATGTATGCGATCTACAAACTCCGCATCACGCCAATGTGGAAAAACCAAATGCGTATGAGAATCAATCCAACAGGGCAATAAAGATTTGTTTTCTAAAGATATGTAATGGTCTGCTGATATGGAGTCGGGCATAGAGTCCATAGAGCCAAAATCCGAAATAATACCATCTTGTGTGAGAAGCCATGCATTCTCAATATAAGGAAGAGTGGTCATGTCATTGCCTTTTACAATTAATTTTTGTGTAAGAGTATCTTCAGTTTGAAACAAAAACCGGATATTTGAATATAAATTGCGCATGCAGCGAAGATATTGCATGCTTTGTAAATATGAACTAATGAATACACTTGGTGAACTATTTAGGGTGACCTCTTTCGGCGAATCGCATGGTGAATGGGTGGGGTGTGTGATAGACGGCTGCCCTGCCGGAATGACACTCGATATGGGATTTATTCAATCAGAGTTGTACCGGCGAAAAGCAAAACAGGCGAATTATTCGACTGCTCGAATAGAAGATGATACTGTCAAAATCATATCCGGTGTGTATGAAGGCATCACAACGGGTGCACCCATCGCAATTCTGATCGAAAACAAAAATGCTAATTCGTCTGATTACAATGATTTGAAGAATGTGCTAAGGCCGGGACATGCTGATGCTACGATGCAGATGAAATATGGTATCAGAGATCACAGAGGTGGTGGACGTACGTCTATTAGGATTACAGCACCAATAGTAGCAGCAGGGGCAATAGCACAGTTGTATTTGAAATCACAATGCGACTATCAGATTAGTAGCTATGTGTCTTCTATAGGCGATATCGAAGCCAAAAAAGGATGCTATAGTAAAGAGCAAATCTTGCAGAGTGAAATTGCCTGTCCGGATGGAGAAGCAGAATTGCGTATGTTAGCCTTGATAGATGAAATAAAAGCTATCGGGGATACCCTGGGCGGACAAATAGTGTCTGTCGTACATGGTATACCTCCCGGAATCGGTGAGCCATTGTTTGGCAAAATACAGTCAAAGGTAGCAGCGGCATTGATGAGTATTAATACCGTGAAGTCTATATCGTTTGGTGAAGGGAAAGGTGCTTCTGCTTTGAGAGGAAGTGAACACAATGATACTATATTGTCCATGACACAATCGGGACTGCAAACTAAGTCAAATACGGCAGGAGGTATACTTGGGGGAATTAGTACCGGAGAGGCCATACTGGTGGAAACCTCTTTCAAGCCGATATCGTCTATCGCAACGAATCAGCAGTCGGTTGATATCAATAATGAGCCAATAGAATTTGCTGTTCGAGGAAGGCATGATGTATGCGCAGTACCTAGAGCAGTAGCTATAGTAGATGCGTATATATCGTTGGTAATGGCAGATTTAGTATTATTGCAAAAAGGAAATAGAATATGACCAGAATATTTTTTGTATTGATGATGTTGATGGCGGGCATAGTGTCAGCTCAAAATAAGGGTAATAAAAATGGTTCAAGTAGTATTGATAAAAATAAATCTGAAAAATCTTTAGCTGAAGTAGGTGCATCCTTACCTGGCTTTAGTTTTTTGACACATGACCATCAAGTGCTATTCGATACTAGCTTTCGTGCCAATACACCTATTTTGTTAGTATTATTTAATCCTTCTTGCAGTCATTGTCAGGAAGTAGCATTGAAACTGGTGGAGCTGGCACCAGAATTACCTGCTATGGATATCTTATTTATGACGGGAAATAACTTATTAACTGAATTGCCCGGTTTTTACCATGCCAGTAACTTTGAACAACTATCAAACGCATATGTGTCAATTGATAATTCCGACATTTCCAAACATTTATTCGAATACAAGGGTATTCCACAAATTATGCTTTATTCTAAAGATAGAAAGCTGGTGCATACATGGTATAAAGAATTGAATGTGAAGGAGCTACATCAAAAATTAAACAAAAACTGATGTTTTTTCCGATTGGAGATATCAATGTAAAAAATGGCGTGAAGCCAATTGTTACACCTATTCTGATAGTAGTGAATGTGGTGGTATTTGTATGGATGTTCACTATGCCACCAGCCATGCTTCAGCGATTTGTAGGTCATTTTGGGTGTGTGCCTTCGAGGGTATTGGTATTTGAGAATTTACCCTCACTATTTACCTCAATGTTTTTGCATGGAGGTTGGATGCATATTATTGGTAATATGCTATTTCTTTGGGTATTTGCCGACAATATAGAGGCTACCATAGGCAGATGGAGATTTTTGTTTTTTTACTTGGCAGGAGGATTGTTTGCAACGCTTGCACATGTTTTTTTTAATCCTACAAGCATGATACCCTGTGTAGGAGCATCTGGAGCAATAGCCGCCTGCTTGGGTGCTTATTTAGTTATGTATCCTAACAGTAAAATTAAGGTTCTCTTTATTTTGTTTTTAGCAAGATTTCAAGTGAGTGCGGTTTGGTTTTTGGGGATATGGATCGTACAGCAATTTGCTGATGGGATAGGTACATTAAATGCATCTACGAGTGAAACATCCGGAGTGGCTTATTGGGCTCATATTGGTGGTTTTGTATTTGGCGCCATAGCCGGACTATTCTATTTGGATGAGGCAAAGAAGCACCGTTAATTCTTCTATATTCGCAATGATGATGAGATAGTTTGAATGTGAATTATAACACTAACCCAAGTAATAACCAACCTATTACAATAAGTGGCGCTGCTACTCGTGCATACATTAACAACATGAATGTGATCGCAATCACCACCAAATGACTCCATTCAAAAGGGAGTGAACGAAATAGAATATAACCCGAGGCCCACATGATACCAACGACTACAGCATGAATCCCTTCTAACGCACGATAGATGCTTGTGTAGCTCTTTAGATTTTGATATATAGGGAAAAAGAAGAAAAGCAGTAATGTGCTTGGTAAAAATACTCCTACTGTAGCTACTCCACTTCCTAAGAGTTGTGCCTCCCATCCAAAACTCCGCATACTCATACCGCCTATATAGGAACAAACAGAAAATACGGGTCCTGGTATCGCATTGATCATTCCTGCACCCGTCAGAAATTGAGAGGGACTCAAGTATTGACCTATCTGTAAATGATCGGGTCGAATAACAAACTGCTCGTACATCATAGGAATAAGTGCATGCCCACCACCAAAAACAAAACTTCCAAATCGATAGAAATTTTCAAATAAATTGAATAGTCGGGCATAAGGCCATCCTTGTGTTCTTGCTACTTCAGAAAGAATACCAGCGATGATAAAAACGGCTACAAACCATAAAATATTAATCCACTTAATTGGCTTAGTAGTTTGTTTGTTTTGAGGAATTCGCTTATCACTGAAGTTGGAAAAAATACCACCTAATATAATCAAAACTGGAAAAACCCATGGCGATCGAATTAAAATAGTAACAATCACTGCAAAAATCATAATGCTGTATGTCGCTACATGTTTCACACTAATTCGCATCGATTGATAGGCGGCATATGAAAGGAATCCAACAGCCATAGGTTCTATAAAGCGAAACAAATTGGTTTGTATAGATTTTGTATCGAAGTACTGAACCAAAAAAGATAGGGAAGTCATTACTATACTAGCAGGTAATATCCAAATTAGTAATGTAAGAATTGCTAGCGAGATTCCGCCTCGTTTGTAACCAATAAGTGTGATAGTCTGTGTAGAGGAGGGGCCAGGTAGCATTTGACAAAACGACATGTAATCAATTAGTTCTGAAGCAGTAATATCTTTTCGTTTGTCTACAAATATTTTCATCATCATACCAATGTGACCTTGCGGTCCCCCAAATGCACTAAGGGAATATTTTAATACTTCTTTGAGAAATGGTATGTGCCTAATCAAATTCACCTTGCCCAAAGATAATCAAGAGAATGAGATTATGAAATGGACATTATCTGTAGTTTCTTAATACACATTCAGGAATACTAGAAAGGCAGATAGAAAAATTATTATCCAAAGAGTAATCTGTTGATACAGTCATGCTACAATAAACGATAATACTAAGACTTTAACTATGATAACATGGAAGCGCAACTTACATTTGCAATATGCTACAATTTGATCAAAATGCATCATTAACTCCATTGACTACATTTGGAATTGAAGCTCGATGTCAAGCATTATGTAGAGTAGATTCGGAATCTTATTTTTTAAAAGTGCTGGAACATAGCCATAAGAATAGTCTTCCTCTGCACATATTAGGTGGGGGAAGTAATGTGTTGATTACTCACGATTTGCCGGGAATCGTAATGGTTAATACTTTGAAAGGTGTTACAGTAGTTACTGAAAATCAGGAATATCTGCTTGTAGAATTTGCTTCAGGAGAAATTTGGCATGATTGTGTAAAATGGGCGGTTTCAAATGCTTTGGGAGGAATAGAAAATTTAGCACTTATACCAGGAACTATTGGAGCTGCGCCTATCCAAAATATTGGGGCCTACGGAGTAGAGCTCAAAGATGTATTTCATGAGTTGAGGGCGATTGAATTATCATCAGGTAAGGAGTTTGTATTTAATGCTTCACAATGTCAGTTTGGTTACAGAGATAGTATCTTCAAACATGCTGCCAAAAATAAGTATTTTATCACTTCTGTTACGCTTCGCTTGTTCAAAAATCCTTCATATAAAATTGATTATGGGGATATAAAAAAAATACTTGCAGAAGACTATTTCGGTGAAATCAATATAGCCACCATTGCAGCCAGTGTGGAGAAAATTAGAAAATCAAAATTGCCAGATCCCATGGTAATTGGGAATGCAGGAAGTTTTTTTAAGAATCCTATTATCTCTCCTTCCCATTATGATGCTTTAAAAGATTCGTATCCTGATATGCCCTCATATATGGCAGACAATGGTGTTAAAATACCCGCGGCATGGCTTATAGAACGCACTGCTCCTCAGGGGGGCAGTTCGTGGAAGGGTTATAGAATAGGGGCTGTAGGTGTACATGATAGGCAAGCATTAGTTTTGGTCAATTTTGGTAAAGCAAAGGGGCTAGAGGTAGTATACTTGTCAGAACAAATAATGATATCTGTGTTTCAAAAGTTTAACATCCAATTAGAGCGAGAGGTTAATATTTGGTGAATTTTATATTCGTTTTAACAGCTGCTTGTTATTGTAGGTTAATCACTTGTAATAACTTGATGACCTACCTATTTTTGTTTACTGAACTAATAGTCTATGTATATGATCAAAAAAATTACCCTTGTCCTTTTGGTTGCCGTATGCGTAGTAAGTGTATCTGCTTTTACCGGTGTGCAAAAACTTTCACTCACCAAATGGTCTGGAATAGCAAGTTACTATCATCACAAGTTCAATGGTCGAAAGACGGCCACCGGAGAGATATTTCGTAATACTTATTTGACGGCGGCTAACAATTTTTTGCCTCTAGGTACCATTGTCAAAGTTACAAACATTACTAATGGGCTTTCCGTCATAGTTCGAATAAATGACAGAATGAATATCAAAAACAAGAGATTGATAGATTTGACTCAAGCAGCAGCTTCCAAAATTGGCCTTATCGACAAAGGTATTGGTGAAGTCGAATTAGAAATCATCACCGATAATGTTGCTATAAATTAAGAGCTTGCGTTCTTTTTGTATCTATCAGCATGTTCTCTGTGTCTACAATGAAATTATTTGATATCTAACACTTTAGTAATTTTACTCATACATTTCATACCTTTACACACATACCACACATTATTGGTCTATGAATCTAGCTAATGTACCATTGGATTTATCTAATCCACTCAAATTCATCAGCATAAAGTACAGATTTTCTTTAGCCCTTAATCAATTTTTGATATTAATAATATTGTCTGTCATTATGACTTATAATCTCAATGCGCAGCCTAAAAAGCGAACAGGGATCGCCAGTTATTATTCAAATAAATTTGAGGGTCGCAAAACAGCCAGTGGTGAACGATATAGCAAAATACACTTTACTGCAGCAAGTAACAATTATCCACTCGGTACCTATTTGAAAGTGACTAATCCATCCAACAAAAAATCAATATGCGTAAAGGTCAATGATAGAATGGGTGCTAACTCAAAACGACTGATAGATCTGTCGTTGTGTGCAGCACGGTCGCTCTGCATAGTAGAGAGCGGAATATGCAATGTAGAAGTGGAGCAGATAGATAGCAAGCAATGGGAATCGATAGAATATTTGACAGAATCAGACACTTTGCACGCTGACTTTGAAAAATAATGGAAACATTTGCTCCAATATTTTCAATTATACAATTAAAAAACTACTTTAGCAGCTACGAAAAAGACATATGCAATACGAAATCAAGCAATCCGGAAAGTTTAAATACGTACAAGAAGGGCAAGGACCCTCTATGGTACTTCTTCATGGACTCTTTGGAGCTTTGAGTAATTTTAAAGACCTAATAGATCATTTCAAATCTCGATACACAGTGTTTATCCCTATGTTACCTCTTTATGATCTTACTAATTTGGATACATCAGTGGGAGGATTGGCGAAGCATGTAGCAAAATTTATCGAAGCTAAAGACTTAAAACAAGTACACCTGCTCGGTAATTCACTCGGAGGGCATATCGCTCTTGTATACGCCCTTAAACACCCCGATAGAGTAAAAACCATAACACTTACCGGCAGTTCCGGACTATTCGAAAACGGTATGGGCGAAACCTATCCCAAAAGAGGCGATAAAGACTATATTCGAAAAAAAGTAGAATTAACCTTTTATGATCCCAAATCTGCTTCTGACGAGCTGGTTGATGAAGTCTATAATATTGTCAACAACCGACTCAAAGCAGTAAAAATTATCTACCTTGCTAAGTCTGCCATCAGGCATCACTTAGGTGAAGAACTCAAAAATATAACAAATCCGGTCTGTCTTATTTGGGGGAAAAATGATACCATCACTCCACCAATGGTTGCTGAAGAGTTCAAAAGACTGCTCCCAACCTCCGAATTGCATTGGATAGACAAATGTGGTCATGCTCCTATGATGGAAGTGCCGGAAGAGTTCAATAAAATCTATGATACATTTTTAAAAATGCACGTTTAATTGTGGTGTTCTACACATTTTAATCATCGTAAATTACGTTGTATTCCTGTATGAGAGTTCATGAATTATTATCTTTCGATTTGCCCCTTCTATCTTTAGAAGATAGTGGAGACAAAGTACTCAGCTTGATGAGCGAATACAGAGTTTTTCATTTACCTCTAGTACATCGCGATAATTACTTAGCGCTGATATCCGAAGATGATATTTTGGACTGGGACACACCAGAGCAGCCCTTATCACTAGCCGAATTTTTGCACTTCAGACCATCCATTTCACTGCATGCCCATCCATTGGAAGCTATCAAAATTGTCAAAGACTACAATTTATCCATACTACCCGTATTGGACGAGCACAATCACTTTGCCGGGATGCTATCGCAAGAAAAGCTGTTTCAGTACTTGGCCAACAATAATGCCGTTAATGAAGAGGGAGGTATCCTTCTACTTTCTATGGAATCGCGCAATTATAGCATGTCCGAAATTGCTCGCATTTGTGAGAGTAATGATGTCAGCATCTTATTAATGAGCATGCGCTCACTGGATGATAATGGTATGATCGAAATAACCTTGAAGGTCAACAAAAAAGATTTGCAAGCACTTAAGGCTACCTTCGAGCGTTACAGTTACACCATTACCCAAAGTTATGCAGTGGATACCCACCTCGACGATCTAAAATCGAACTTCGATATGCTCATGCACATGATTAATATGTAGTAAGCTGAATCTGTACTATTGTCACCTTCTCATCCCTGTTGCTCCGCGGCAACGATTGTAGCGAAAATGGCGCCGCTTTGTTGTGGATTTTTTTCTGGACGGATAAGAGCGACCTCAGAAGCTCCTTATACGGCTTAGAAAAAACCACAACAAAGCAAGACATTGCAGCGTAAAGCGTGTCTGCCGCCCCCAAAATAAAATTCATGAACAATACGATACATTAATATGCACGAGCAAACAATACTCTTCGAGCACTGGCTTTGCCCGTCAATATACAAGACCCTGGCTCTTCCATCGAATCAAAAGGGATACAACGAATGGTCGCCTTTGTTTGTTGTTTGATCGCCTCTTCCGTTTCGGAAGTCCCATCCCAGTGAGCACTAATAAATCCGCCTTTCTCGTCGAGCAAGCGCACAAAGTCGTCCCAGCTATCGGCCTTTGTGATATGTTCGTTGCGAAATTGAAGCGCCTTTGTAAATATCGCCTCTTGAATATCGTGCAACAATTGAATGATATGCTCACTAAGACCCTCCAGGGCAACTGTGTTTTTTACTTTAGTATCGCGTCTAGCAACCTCTACCACCTTGTTTTCCAAATCTCTGGCACCCAATGCTACCCTTACCGGTACACCTTTCATTTCATACTCTGCAAACTTCCAGCCCGGGCGAGAGTTATCGTCATTATCATACTTCACACGGATACCGGCGCTTCGGAGAGCCGATACGATTTCATTCGCTTTTTCGTCGATAGGACCTTTGCTGGCCTCTCCTTTGTAGATCGGCACGATGACCACCTGAATGGGCGCCAATCTGGGAGGCAATACCAAGCCATCATCGTCGCTGTGGGCCATAACCAGTGCGCCTATGAGCCGGGTAGATACCCCCCAAGAGGTGGCCCATACATACTCCGGTTTATTTTCTTTGTTAATATAGGTTACATCAAACGCTTTGGCAAAATTCTGCCCCAAAAAGTGCGAAGTACCCGCTTGCAAGGCCTTACCATCTTGCATCAGCGCCTCAATACAATAGGTGTCTTCGGCACCCGCAAAGCGCTCATTGGCCGATTTTACACCCTGCATAACGGGCAGAGCCATCCATTCCTCCGCAAACCGGGCGTACACCTTTAGCATTTTTTCCGTTTCCTCAATCGCTTCCTCTCGAGTAGCATGAGCCGTATGCCCCTCTTGCCACAAAAACTCCGCCGTGCGCAAAAACAGTCGCGTACGCATCTCCCATCGCACCACATTGGCCCACTGATTCACCAGAATAGGCAAATCTCTGTACGACTGAATCCACTTTTTGTACGTATTCCAGATAATCGCTTCCGAAGTAGGACGCACCACCAGCTCCTCTTCCAATTTTGCCTCCGGGTCTACAATCAGTTTTCCCGGATTATTTACATCATTTTTAAGTCGGTAGTGAGTCACAATTGCACACTCCTTAGCAAAGCCCTCTGCATTTTTCTCCTCCGCCTCAAACAAACTCTTGGGTACAAACAATGGGAAATACGCATTCTGATGACCCGTTTCCTTAAACATTTTATCCAGCACATCTCGCATATTTTCCCACAGCGCATAGCCATAAGGCTTAATCACCATGCAGCCTCGAACCGCACTATAGTCCGCCAATCCGGCTTTTAATATGAGATCATTATACCATTGGCTATAATCTTCTTGTCTCGATGTGATTTCTTTACTCATGATTCTTGAGAGGGTTTAAAAACTATTAAGTGAGCACAAAATAACACCACAGCTAGGGTGATACCAAAAAATACAGCACAATAACCCAAAACAAAATTCACGGAACTTATTTCTCCCTTACACGATGCTATCCCATGTACAGTCATTCTGGCAGCAAAGCAAAGTGCGCTCCTCATCTTACTTCCCGCTCTCGCACCTAGTCCTCACGGCTCAGTGTGCAGCCTCAGTCGTGGCAGTAGCTCTGTGTCCGCCGCTCTGCCACTTCCGAGCCTGCTACCCTTCGCCGCTGTGGGCTAGGAGCATCGATCGGGGCTCATGCTCAGCGAGAGTATCATTATTTGGCAAAGTATCATGCTAGCCGATAAAGAGAATATCTATACCACACATACAAAAAAGTTGTAAATTTGCCCTCCGCTACAAGCGATAGCATATACAAAAAGCACATGGAAGCAACACTCACCGCCAAAGATTTTACGACAGATCAAGAAGTACGCTGGTGTCCGGGCTGTGGAGACTACAGTATACTCAAACAAGTACAAACTGTAATGCCCACATTAGGTATCCCCCGCGAAAACATCGCTATTATATCCGGTATAGGTTGCTCCTCCCGATTTCCTTACTACATGAATACCTTCGGTATGCACTCCATACACGGAAGAGCCACAGCCGTAGCCAGCGGACTCAAAATCGCCCGTCCGGAGCTCAGTGTATGGATCGTCACCGGCGACGGCGACGCCATGAGCATCGGAGGTAATCATCTTATACACCTCCTTCGACGCAACCTGGATGTGCAGATACTCCTGTTCAACAACCAAATATATGGCCTCACCAAAGGGCAATATTCCCCTACCAGTGAGGAACACAAAATAACCAAATCTACACCCTATGGTAGTCTCGATCATCCCTTCAATCCCGCAGCTCTCGCTCTCGGCGCCGACGCAAGCTTTGTAGCACGTAGTATGGATCGCGACACTAAGCACCTGCAAGAAATGATTCGCAGAAGCCATGCACACAAGGGAAGCTCTTTTCTGGAAATATATCAAAACTGTAACATATTCAACGATGGAGCTTTCGAAGTATTCACCGAAAAATCATCCAAACTTCAAGAAACCCTCTTCGTCGAACACGGCCAGCCCTTAATCTTCGGAACAGAAAAGCAAAAAGGAATCCGACTCGATGGGCTTCGTCCTCAGATAGTAGAATTAGGTAATGATTACTCGGCAAACGATTTGTGGCATCACGACGAAAAAGATATCTACAAAGCGCAAATACTCACACGTATGTTCGATGATCCTACACTTGAGCATCACTTTCCCCGACCTTTTGGAGTATTATATTCACAACAACGCCCTACGTATGAAGCTCAGCTGTGGGCTCAAATGGAAGAAACAAAAGTGGCCAAAGGAGTACCCGATCTCGATGTGATACTTGCAGGCAAAGAAACCTGGACCGTACTTTAGAAAGCCTATGACGCGATACTTCCTCTTGCTCACTGGGCTTCTACTGCACCTTATCTCATGTACCGATGAGGAAGTATGTCTTATACCCAATACCACACAACTGAAAATTACAACTAAAGTAAAACAAGAGAATCTATGGAAAGATAGCCTACTTACCAATGCACGCTTATACTTCGGCAATACACCCATGTACCAATATTCAATCCGAAATAGCCAATACAGTAGCCTTTTGCTCAATCCACAAGAAGATATTACCCGATTTTATTTTCAGGCAGACTCATCCGACTTTTCGCCCACAGGTATCGATACCTGCACGCTGCAATATACCCGACAACTCAAGTTTATCTCAAAAGCTTGTGGCTACTATACCGAGTTCACCATCCAAAACCTATCATACACCACCCATACTATAGATAGTATATGGATCACTAACCCCCTCGTCAACCAAAATATCAACACCAATCATCTTCAACTTGCCCTGAAACAGTAAATGCAACCAAAGAATACCTACATAAATCTGAGTATTATCCTATTATTCGTGATAGGTATCCTTATAAATACCAGTGTGCATGCACAAAATCAAGATAAGCATGGCAAAGCATCTTATGTGAGAGTTGGTATAGATGCAGCCTCCATAGTTCGGTCCACACTGTCTAAATCCTTTAGCAGCTACGAACTGCATGGAGAGCTGCGTTGGAATAAAAATCTCTGGATGGGAATAGAAACAGGGTGGGGGAACGCACAACTCAACAATCAGAAACTCTCCTATACCAACCAAAATATGTTTTTAAGGGTAGGGTTCGATAAAACATTCTTTCAAGGAGAATTCAAAGGTGATATGGACAACGCTTTTTTGGGATTTCGTTATGGTCTTGCGCCCATAAAGCGCTCCGCTTTAGCCTATAATATCACCGATCCTGTATGGGGAATGGTAAGCGGGCAATTACCTTCTCAAAATTACTTTGCCCACTGGATAGAGCTTACCGCAGGTCTGAGACTCGAAGTAATTAAAAATATATTTGTTGGATGGAATCTTCGAGCTAGAACCTATGCTAACCCCTCTGTCATAGGCCGATATGCCCCCTTACATATAGCCGGCTATGGTACAGGTGACAAGAATCCGGTATTTACTTACAATTTCGTGATACTATATGGTATTGGAAACAATCGTTAGTAACTACTGTATTCTCCATCAGAAAACTAACAGTATCTTAAAATCTATTTGAAGCATATTAAACTATACGATTTAGCTCAAAAAATTGCTATAGCCGAAAAACAAGGATGAGAAGTAAAAGTATATTGTAGCCATCGAATATAGTTGTTGCGCATCCAAAACATAAATAACTAATTTCAAAGACAATAACCGACAATAATGCTTTGAAATGGTATAATTTTTAACCTAATATTTGGCTAATTCGTATTTATTTGCTTATTTGGCAGTTCAAAAAAAGGAGAGAGCTTTTATTGAAAAAGAATCAATTGAAGTTTTACCTTTTTTCGAAAAAGAAAAAATAATTTTTTAACTTTTTTATACAAGAAATAAAATATCGTGCATATATTGTGCTGGTATTTGAAAAAATATATAACTGTTTATATATTTGCTTTCTTGTACTAAATACATAAAAGGACTATGATGAAACAATTTTCGTTGAGATTAATTGCATTAGGGATCATTGCTGCAGCATTCAGTAGTTGTGGATCAGGAGGCCCTTCCGGCCAAGTGGTTGGTACTTCTAACAAGATAAATGGTACTACGATTCCTACGCCGGTAGGTATGACTTGGGTTCCTTCGGGCGTAATGCATATGGGAGCTAGTGATCAAGATATCAGGAATGCGAATGATGTTAAAAACCGAACCATACAAATGATTGGGTTTTTTATGGATGCTACCGAAGTGACTAACTCTGAATACCGACAGTATGTAGACTGGGTAAGAGACTCCACAGCGCATTCTATATTAGGTAACTATAAAGATAACCCTGATGGGTCTCAAAGTATAGACTGGAAACAAAAAATCAAATGGAATACAGAAGATGTACAGGATGCAATGGCTGGTTA
>DAIUCL010000049.1:0-15889 GCA_036846185.1 Chitinophagaceae bacterium | reverse complement strand
TACTTAATCCTACTGAAATATTAAATGGAAAGGTAATACCGAGGGCCATGGGTAGGTAAATACCCGGATCAGACTTAGGAACTGCGATTTTTAAGGCTGCTGGTACCGCTATATAAGAGGCACTGGCGGCTAAGATGGATAATAGCACTCGGTTGCCAATAGAGTGGATAAAGAAGCTACTAAGATAGGCCACGCAAGAACCAAAAAAGAGTGGGAAAAGAATTGCAGACACAAATAAAGTAAAGCCTGAGTTTCTAAAAGATGAAAATCTTCGGGCAGTAGTCATACCCATATCTAACAAAAATACAGATAGGAAACCTTTGAAAATGTCTGTAGTGAATGGTTTGATACCTTCTGCCTGCTTGGCATCGGAGAATAGTCCGATAAGTAGGCTGCCTAAAATGAGCAGAACACTTCCATTAGTCAAAGAATGTTTGAGTAATACAATAGGGCTTGTTTTGTCTTTACGATCTTTATCGTACAAATTGATTAATAGAACTCCTACTATGATCGCTGGAGACTCCATTAAGGCCATAGCAGCTACCATATGTCCGCCGTACTCGATAGACTTGGACTCTAAAAAGCCGGTAGCTGCGACAAAGGTAACAGCACTGACAGATCCATAAGCAGCAGCAATAGCTCCTGCGTTCCAAATGCCCACCTTTCTTTTCAATGTAAAAAATATGACAATTGGTATCATGGCAGAGATTCCTATGGATGCGAATAGTGTTAGAAAAAGTTCTAGGTTTGGGTGGCTGTGTGATAATTCTTGTCCGCCTTTAAAACCTATGGCTAATAATAAGTAATATGAAATAAACTTGGTAGTGGAAGGAGGGATTTCAAGGTCGCTCTTAACAATAGCAGCTACTACCCCTAGTATAAAAAACAAAAGGGTAGGGTTGGTAATGTTTAACAGCAGCGTGTTGAAGTCCATGGTGTATGAAGCAAATATAGCGGTGAAAAAATAGATTGTCAATCGCAATTATAAATTTAAGCTTTCTTTAAAGCTTAGATTTATAGATATAATTGATAAGAAGTCGATTAAAAACTCATCGTAAGAGCTTATTCAATAATGGAATAGACGAAAACTCTTTTCGTTCTAGTCGAAATATTACTAAATAAAAATAAAATAATAATAACAGACCCCCACTTACTATTGAAATAGAAGTGTCGTTGGCAAATGTAGTAATTATCTTATGGATAGCGAATATTGAGAGCATTAAAGTGAGATAAATGGCGAAATTTTTTGTGTGGTAGGGTACAGGGAAGTATTTCTGTCCCAGGAGATAGCTGGATATCACCATAAACAGATAACAGAGAAGTGATGCCCACGCACAAGCTAAATAACCAAATTTTGGAATAAATAGTATATTGATCCCGATTGTAATTAGTGTTCCTCCGAGGGTTATCCAAGCACCTATCATCGTTTGGTTGGTTACTTTGTACCATATAGATAGGTTGTAATAGATACCCAAAAGTAACTTTGCCATCAATAAAATGGGAACGACAATTAATCCTTCTGCATATTCAGGATGTACATCCACTCGCATAAAGTATTTCCATACGTCTATAAGTAGCGTGACGCCCAAAAAGCAAAAAGAACATACTACAATGAATAGATTCATAATTCGGGCATAAGTAGCGGGAGCATTCTTGTCGGAGGATTGCTTGAGAAAAAAGGGCTCGGCACCCATGCGGAAGGCCTGAATAAATAACACAATTAAGATAGCTAATTTATAATTGGCACCATAAATGCCATTTTGGGAGTTTCTGTATTCCAAACTGCCGGAGAGTAATTTTGGAAGCATCGCTCTATCAATAGATTCATTGATCATGCCTCCAAATCCTACGATAATTAGAGGGAGTGCATACAATATCATCTGTTTCCATAGCGTTGTGTCAATTTTTAATCGGAAGGTAAACAATTCTTTGCTCAGAAGCAGAAGGGTCACTGCGCTGGCAACTGTATTGGCGACGAAAGCATATCCTATGCCGTAATCTACATCATACCATTTCATATTTTGGGGGTATTGATGCTGTAGTTTTGGAGCTAAATAGATAAAAAATACCACTAATAGGACGTTGATTAGTATGCTCGTAAGTTTGATGAGTGCAAATTTTATTGGCCGTTGTTCAAATCGTAATTTTGAAAAGGGAATAACAGATAAGGTGTCTAACCCTACGATGAGAGCGAAATACACTACATACTCAGGGTGGTCAGGTACAGACCATAATCTGCTTAGAGGTTCCAGAAAAAGGATCATCAGTATTGATAAAGGGATAGTGCTAATCAAAAGAGAGGTGGCAGCAGTATGATACACATTTTTTTCATCATAGTCTCTTGCAAATCGAAAGTATGCCGTCTCCATGCCATAAGTGAAAATGATATTAAAAAAAGTAATATAGGCATAAACCGTAGTATACTGGCCATACTGTGCTGTGCCTAATATCGTTAGGAGGGGTGTAAGTAAATAATTGATAAAACGACCTACTATACTGCTGAGCCCATACCACATGGTTTGGCCGGCTAAACTTTTTACACTCACGCTGCTTTTACTGTTTATTGTGTAAATGTACAATTGTCTTTCGGGAATAAATTACTATAACCTATAATATAAATTTAATTTTGGCGAAATGTTTCAAGGGGGAAAATTAGAGTCTTTGTACGCTACTAATTCGTTATTGTTTTTATATGTCGATTCGCTATTTATTGGATGAAGTATATTTGCTTCAAATTGAATAACATGAAGAACTTACTTTTAATGACATTTGTTACTTTGACTAATTTGTGGACTTTTGCTCAAAATGCACAATATGGTACTGTCGTGTATAACCAGTCCAGTAAACCTTGCGTTTACAGTGATTACAACATGCCTGCGGATATGGTGCAAGGTGCCTTGCGAAAAAAATTATCAGATTCCAAAATGCCCTCAGAATCTAAAGCCGCTGATGGTTTTAAATTGCTGAAATCTGCAATGTTTGCTCCTATTTCTCAAAAAAAGTTAGATTACTATTATCGAATTGATGATAAAAAATCGATGACTACTCTTTATTTAATGCCATCTCTAGGCAATGAGAATTTTATGGATAAAGAGACCTACGGCACTGAAATTGAGAATGCAATGCGATTCTTGAATGAGTTTACGGTTGATATTCAAGCTTTTAAGTTGACAAAAGATATCGAAAAACAAGAGTCCATCATTAAAGATGCGGACAAAAAAACCAGAAGTCTGGCTAAAGAAGGAGAATCCCTGCTCTCTTCCAAAAGCAAAACGGAATCTCGCATTGCTAAAAATAAAATGCAGCAGTCTGCGATGCAATCTCAAGTAGAGAATCAACAAAAGTTGGTAGATGCAGCTAGAGCAAGAACAGGTACTATTGATGAAATGAAATCTTTGCAGAAAGAAGTAGATAAACAAGAAAGTGCTCTAAAAAAAGCTACTAAAAATTATAATAATGCTGTGAGGGATGGCGAAAGTTTGCAAAAAGACTTGTCAAAAAATGAACGTGATATTGAGTCGAATAAACAGACACAGCAGCTTCATATGGAAGAGATTAAAAAACAACGAGATCTGTTACAGTCTCTCAGAACGGAGCTCAATGGATTGATACGTAAGTAGTTGATGGCTTCTTCTCAGTTTCTTTACTTATGAAGGAGCGTTTTACTTCGCTTAATAAATAACTTTCTGTAATATCCTTATTCTATACAACTCTTGCGGCAACGATTGCAGTGAAAAGCCCGCAGTGACTATATGGATTTTTTTCGAGCACTACAAGAGCGACCAGAGGAAGCTACTTGTAGGCGTAGAAAAAACCATATAGGCACGAGGACTTGAAACGGAAAGCGTGTCTGCCGCCCATTTATTGTAATTGTTTGTGTGGAAATCACTATTGGGAAAGTGTTTGCCTTGGGCTTATATTTGGCAAAAATATTGAGACATGCCGATAGCAATTTTGGAAAATTATGCCGAAGGAAAATGGGTGAAAAGTGCAAAACCCTCAGATATATTGTTTAATGCCGTAACGGGTGAGGCCATATACGAAGCGGGGTCGGATGGTTTAGATTTTGATGCGATGATGAAATTTGCCCGCAGCAAAGGGGGGAGGGCTTTGCGCAAAATGACCTTCCATGATCGAGGTAGAATGTTGAAAGCATTGGCTTTGTATCTTCTCAGTAAGAAAGAACAATTTTATAAAATTAGTGCATATACCGGCGCTACTCGAATCGATTCGTGGGTGGACATAGAGGGGGGGATTGGTAATCTGTTTGCCAATGCTAGCCTTCGTAAAAACTTCATGGATGAGCGATATTACGTAGATGGACAGACTGTCAATTTGTCAAAAAATAATACCTTCATAGGGCATCATATCATGGTACCCAAAGAAGGGGTTGCCATACATATCAATGCATTTAACTTTCCGGTGTGGGGTATGCTGGAGAAAATCGCCGTGAATCTGTTGGCTGGTGTGCCTGCTATAGTGAAGCCTGCTACGCTTACTTCCTATCTTACGGAGGCGGTATTTAAAGAAATTATTGCATCCGGAATTTTGCCTGAGGGTGCCTTGCAGTTGATTTGCGGAAGTGCTCGTGGTATTTTGGATTACGTTCATAATCAAGATGTTGTGACGTTTACTGGAAGTGCTGATACAGGTAAAAAATTGAAGTCGCACGCTCGCTTAATCGAAGAAGCGGTACCTTTCAATATGGAAGCCGATTCTCTCAACTGTTCTGTGCTCGGTAGCGATGTGCGACCCGATATGCCAGAGTTTGATTTGTTTATCAAAGAGGTGACAAGAGAGATAACAACGAAAGCAGGGCAGAAGTGTACAGCTATTCGTCGAATTATTGTACCTGACAATTTGCTGGAGGATGTACAAATAGCGCTTGGCAAGCGACTCCTATCAACAACCATCGGTGACCCCTCGGTAGAGGGAGTACGTATGGGGCCACTCGCCGGAGTGTCGCAACGGAATGATGTATTGGAAAAAGTGAAAGAACTGATGAAATACCAAAACATCGTGATCGGTGATTTGGAAAACTTTGAGGTGAAAGGAGCAGATAAACATAAAGGGGCATTCATGAGCCCTATCGTATTTTTGAATACAGATCCATTCCAAAAAACCGCATGTCATGATATTGAAGCGTTTGGCCCTGTATCTACCCTGATTCCCTACTCCTCTATCGATGATGCCATAGAGTTATCACGTATGGGTAAGGGATCTCTGGTGTCCAGTATCACTACTGCAGATCCACACTTGGCCAGAGAGTATACCCTGGGGGCAGCTAGTATGCACGGGCGTATATTGGTACTCAATGCAGAATGTGCCAAGGAAAGTACCGGACATGGTTCGCCTATGCCTATGCTCATCCATGGCGGACCCGGAAGAGCCGGTGGTGGCGAAGAGATGGGGGGGATGAGAGGTGTACTGCATTATTTGCAACGAACTGCCATTCAAGGCTCACCTACAATGATTACCGCTATTACCAATGTCTATCAACAGGGAGCAAAAGGGAACGAGGATGAGGTGCATCCTTTTCAAAAGCATTATGATGACCTAAAGGTGGGAGATCAAATCCTGACCGACAAACGCCTCATCACATCGGAAGATATCGACCGTTTTGCCGATTTGAGTGGCGATCATTTTTATGCTCATCTCAAAGACACGCAATTCGAGGGTACCATGTTTACTCACCAAGTTGCACATGGCTATTTTATTATGAGTGTAGCGGCAGGCTTGTTTGTAGATAGCTATACGATGAATCCGGTTTTACTCAATTATGGAATCGATGAGCTTCGCTTTACCAAGCCTGTATACCCCGGTACTTCAGTCCAAGTGCGCTTCACTTGCAAAGAGAAAATCCCAACGGATAAACGCACGGAGGAGGATATAGATAAAGGAATCGTCAAATGGCTGGTGGAAATACTCGATGAAACCGAAGAGCCTTTGGTAGGTGTAGCAACGATATTAACGATGGTTAAAAAATAAACTATGATAGTATCCATCATCGTTGCTCACGACCTAGAGCGGGCTATAGGTATCGACAATCAATTGCCTTGGCATTTGCCGGCAGATTTGGCTTATTTCAAAAAAATAACTTCGGGGCATACAATCATCATGGGTCGAAAAACTTACGAATCGATAGGACGCCCTTTACCAAAACGTCGAAATATAGTACTCAGTCGCTCACATACATTCGTTCCCGCTGGGGTAGAGGTAATGGCTAGTATAGACGATGCAATTCAGGCTTGCGCTCAAGAGGAAGAAGTCTTTATAATAGGAGGGGCTAATATCTATGAGCAGGCACTGCCTATTGCCCAAAGATTGTACATTACGCTTGTGCAAACTACTGTTGCCTCCGCTAATGCTCATTTTCCAAAGATTAATACCATAGAGTGGCGTCTCATTAGTCAATCAGATCATTACAAGGATGACCTTAATCCTTTTGATTATTCATTTAAAATACTAGAGCGAAGCTCTTAATCTGATTCCGTATTTCATAATGAAGCATTTATTTATACTCGGTCAATACCTAAAATATCTACTTACCGCTCAGTCCGGCAAAGGACACGGAGTGCATTCACCTTTCGTGTATGATTTTATCACTAAGGTACTCAGGGCTGCTGATGAAGATGATAATCTGACCAAAGTGCATCATTTTCGCAATTCTTTGTTGCATCGCACCGAGAGTGTGGAGGTGCTCGATTTGGGTGCAGGATCACATCTCGATAGTTCTCAAACTCGAAAAGTATCCGACATAGCACGTATGGCTGGGCGAACGCCCAAGTTTGGTCGGGTATTGTTTCATATCGTACGATATTATCAACCCTCCGTTGTAGTAGAATTAGGCACATCTCTGGGTATAGGTACTTCATACATGGCAGCAGCTTATCCAGAAGCAAGGATTCATACCTTAGAGGGAAGCCCGGCTGTGGCTTCATTGGCATCTAGTCATTTTCAATCACTTGCATTGAGTAATATACAGCAGCATGTGGGCAATTTTGATCAATTGCTTCTTCCTCTATTGCACCAATTAGGCACTATAGACCTTTTGTTCATCGATGGCAATCATAGTTACGAACCCACCAAGCGATATTTTGAACAAGCGCTCGCACATATCCATCCCCATTCTATACTGATATTCGACGATATCCATTGGAGTAAGGGTATGCAGCAAGCGTGGCAAGAGATCTGCGACCATCCATCTGTTACTTTATCCATCGATTTGTTTTTTGTAGGTCTGGTCTTCTTCCGCCCCGATTTTCATCAAAAACAACATTTCACTATTCGCTATTAAATCAATGTCATGTTGCATGCAGAGCAAATAAGAGATTTCGCACTGAGCCTCCAAGAAGTAGAAGAATCTACCCCCTTTGGCGAAGATATACTGGTCTACAAAACCAATAATCGCATGTTTTTGTTATTGGCATTAGATGAGATGCCCGTTCGTATCAATGTAAAGTGCGACCCCCAGTATGCCATTCTGCTCCGAGAGCAATATCCTCAAGCCGTATTGCCGGGTTATCATATGAATAAAATACACTGGAATACCCTCGTTCTTGATGGCACTTTGTCCGAACAGCAAGTAAAGCAATTTATCATCGATTCCTATCAGTTGATTCGGATGTCCTCCAAAAAGAAAAAAAGATAAAATTTTTCATTCTAAACACAAATGGGAGCTCATCATCGTACTCACATCAGCCACTTCGTACTCTTCGCTATATCTGCCCTTGTCCTGTCTGTTACATTCGACAAAGTTAGTACACAAGGGCAGGATGCCGCTACGATTACGGCTAGTTTTCATCGTCTGCCATTCTATCATCAAGGTAATTGTATGTTAGCGAATCGCAGAGTATATGAATCAGTCATTGTTTGTCGGATATAGATAGTAACAACATGGTAATAAGTTGAATATGAACGGTCTTAGCCCCATGTTATTTTTGACCAATGAATCAAAAGGGATCATATCCTATAGTCATATGCCTACTCGGATCCGTCATACTCTTGCTCCTATTACTAAAAAGTAAATTACTGCAGGATGATATATCCATCCTACACGTCGATTCGCAAGTCTATATCCATACAGCCCAGCAATGGATGCAGGGTAAGGTCTTGTACAAAGAGATCGTAGAGCACAAAGGGCCTTTACTTTATGTAATTAATATAATAGGATTAATACTGGCAGGAGGGCATCTATGGGGTATTTGGGTTATACAGTTAATCATGTTGATGACCTTATTATGGCTTATAGCTTATTATGTATCGCGCCACGAATCGTGGTTCGTATCTGCTGCCGCCATGATTTTTTTTGTAGTGTGGATTTACCGATCCAGTACAATAGGCGATAATATTCCTGAGATGTATGCTGTCCCCTTTGTGGGATATATCGTATTGTTGTCTTTTCGGATGATGGTGGTGCCCACATTATCTATTATTAGCATACTGCTTGGCGGGCTCAGTTTTGCCGCTTTATTGTTGTTGAAATTAAACTTTGTGGTACTAGCTGTCCCATTTATCATCTGGATGCTGAATATGAGTTTTCAAAAAAAGTATTTCCTGAAGCTGATTCTCTTACTTACAGCCGGATTCCTATTTTTATTCATTCCTTTTCTACTGTATTTTCTTTATCATGATAGTTTCTGGCAGGCAATGGACGCCATTTATACACTCAACATGGAATATGCCGGCAGACCTTTGATGCCTCGTATGAAAGCCTTGTCAACCCTATTTATTCGACCTATCAATTATTTTTTTCTTTTTGCATTCATATCTGTTTTTTTGAAATTCATCTTTACCGATAAGAATAAAAATGCGGCATGGGCTATCCTCTCATCTATGTTGCTAGGCTTGATATTTTTGGTATACTGGCCGGGCAGAGGGAGTGAGTCGGTGCATTATTTGATGCCATTGGCTCCCATCTATTTTTTTGCAGTGATATGGCTTTTGTATGGTGTGAAGCAGGTAATAGAGTTATTATTGTTGGCCTTGTCCTTGTGGTTTTTGAGGCCATTGGCTGAGGAATATCTCAAAGAGCCCAATAGGAAAGAGTATAGCATTGCTTCCTCATACCCGGATGCACTTCAAAAGTACAAACGCAAAGGCGATAGGCTGTGGGTGGTAGGAAACAAGGCCTCGGTCTACTCGATGAGTGCTTTGGAGCCTGCTCACAAGTATTTTTATACCTATCCTATTCTCAACTATTGTGAGTCGGATCGCACGCAGCAAGTGATTAGTGAGTTGGAAGAGGAGTTGCCGCCTTTGGTTTTTGTGGAGAAAAAATATGATCATGCAATTTGCTGGCAAACGTTCATAGCGAATTATCGACTGGTATGGGAAGATGATTCTTATCAGATATATAGATATCCATGATGTAGTATTTTTGTAACTAAATTATATCGAAATGAAAGTAATTTATGCTTTTAGTATTGCTCTTAGTGTAATATTTATTTCATGCAATGATGAGCTCAAACATGCACGTGAAGAAAATAATAAGCTAAGAGATTCGTTAGTGCACGTGAGCAGCACACTAGATTCATTGATCAAAACTGATTTTATGAACATCTCCACATCCTACTGGACGGAGTCTAATCCACAATTTATAACACTCAAGCGAAGAGGGGTACAGGATGCATCTACATACATTGCCAATGATCTTACGAAGCGAAGCGATTTGATACCATTCAAGCCGGTACTGGGTGGCACTATGATGTTTTCGAGGGTATTATTGTTGGGTGCCAATTGGGCGGTAGCCTCCTTTGAAGATGGACATATAGGTGGATATCTGCTATTACGCTATCAAGTACAGAGTGATAATACGATACGCTGGCAGGTATTGGACAAGCATCTGTCGGACTGAGAGGGCTAGTGCAGATGTAAATTTTTTAGGTGATTGTAGACCTATTGTCGATGCGGCAACGATAGTAGTGGAAAGCGCGCAGTCGGATGTCGTAGTGATGCAAGGAGGAGCAGGGCGGAGGGACGGAGCTTCTGCGTCTCCTATGCAGCACACGATAGCCGACGAGTACTTGAAACGGATAGCGTGTTTGCCGCCCAAACATTTTGTTTGAAACAAGTTTTTTAGATTAGGTAGTTTGAAGTGCAGCCTTATATACATTAAGGCAACGTTCTCTGGCTTTTGCATGATCTACAATGGGAGCGGGGTACTCTTTGGTGTCATATTCATTGACCCATTGGCGGATATATTTTTTTTCAGGATCAAATTTGAGGGTTTGTAAGTGGGGGTTGAAAATTCTGAAATAAGGAGCGGCATCTACACCACTACCTGCTGCCCATTGCCAGCCACCATTGTTGGATGCCAAGTCAAAGTCGATGAGTTTTTGGGCAAAATAGGCTTCTCCCAAGCGCCAGTCGATCAGGAGGTGTTTGGTCAGGAAGGAGGCGCAAATCATGCGAACACGGTTGTGCATCCATCCGGTATTGTTGAGCTGTCGCATTCCGGCATCTACAATGGGGTAACCCGTAGTACCTTGGCACCACGCTTCGAAGTCAGAAGGGGCATTGCGCCAGGCTATATGGTCGTAAGCGGGTTTGAAAGAGTGGTCTACCACATGGGGAAAATGATACAATATACTTTGATAAAAATCACGCCAAATGAGTTCATTCAAAAATTTTTCATTGTGCTGAAGAGCATATCGAGAAAGCTTGCGGATACTGATGGTACCGAAGCGCAAGTGAATACCCAGTTGGGTGGTACCTTGTATAGACGGGATGTCGCGTGTGTTATGATAATTCTGAATCACTTGGGTGCTATTCGTTGTATCAGGAAGGGTGATACTAGATACTCTGAAACCAATATCGCTGAGGCTAGGTAAGGGGTAAGCGGAATGCGCAAAATGGTGAAAATAATTTTCGGTAGGGTAGGATTTTAAAAAGAAATCGTTCATGTTGGCTTTCCACTTACGGCTGTAAGGGGTATATACCGTATACGGTTTTTGGTCGTCTTTGATGATTTCGTTTTTTTCAAAGATGACATGATCTTTGAACGTATGAAAAGGTATGTTCTTTTCTCGGAGGAATTGGGCTATAGTCGTATCTCGTTGTAGAGCATAGGGTTCATAGTCGTGGTTGGTATACACGGCTTGCGGAGGATTTTCTTCGATCAGTTGCCCGAAGGCATTATAGGGTGTGTCGTACATCACCCTCAGACTGCTCTGATGAGAGGCCAGCTGCTCTTGAAGCTTACAGAGTGTATTGTAAATGTACTCAACCCGAGCATCGTCTTGTGGTAATGTAGACAAGATGTTTTTATCAAAAATAAATAGAAGCTGAACAGACTCATGATTTTTGAGAGCGTGATAGAGGGCAGCTTGGTCATGTAAGCGCAAATCTCTCCTAAGCCATACGATAGCGTGGGTATTCATTCAGCAAATATGATAAAAAATCTATCATGGATAGGATGGAAAGTTTTATGGATCATAAATCCAGCTGAACCAATAACGAATTAAAAAAATAAATAATGGCTAAATTTACATACATTTGCGCCTTTAAAATAAGTTCATGAAGCTATCACAGTACATTTACGATATACCCCTCAATCTTATTGCTCAAACCCCCGCCAAGAATCGTGATGACAGTAAATTGATGGTATTTCACAAAGATACCGGAAAAATTGAACACAAGCATTTTAAAGATATCCTCGATTATTTCGATGATAAAGATGTGATGATAGCCAATAATACGAAGGTATTCAATGCAAGACTATACGGCAGAAAAGAAAAAACAGGAGCTAAAATTGAGGTGTTTTTATTAAGAGAACTCAACAAGCAAAACCGACTGTGGGATGTAGTGGTAGAGCCAGCTCGTAAAATACGTGTAGGAAACAAATTGTATTTCGGAGAGGATAACTCTCTGGTGGCTGAAGTAGTGGATAATACTACCTCTCGTGGACGTACTATCCGTTTTTTGTTTGATGGATCGCATGAAGAATTAAAAACCATCTTGGATAGTATGGGAGAAACTCCATTACCCAGATATATCAAACGCAAACCGGATGCGAATGACAAAGAACGCTACCAAACTGTATATGCTAAGTATGAAGGGGCAGTAGCAGCACCATCAGCAGGCTTACATTTTAGTAGGGAGCTAATCAAACGACTGGAAATTAAAGGAATACGATTTGCCGAAATCACCCTCCATACAGGTCTTGGTACCTTCCGCCCTATAGAAGTGGAAGATATCTCTAAGCACAAAATGGATGCGGAGTATTTTCGTGTCGACGACTACGCTTGCAAAGTGGTCAATAAAGCTAAAGAGGAAGGTCGACGTATCTGCTCTATAGGTACCTCATGCATAAGAGCACTCGAGTCTTCTATTACTACTACGGGTTTGTTAAAACCCAATGAAGGATGGACCAACATATTTATTGCTCCTCCTTTCGACTTCTCCCTGACCAATTCGCTTATTACCAATTTTCATTTACCCAAAACTAGTTTGCTCATTATGACAGCTGCCTTTATGGGGTATGAACAAGCCATGGAAGCCTACAAAGTAGCTATTAAAAATAAATACAGATTTTTCAGCTACGGAGATGCACTTTTAGTGATCTAAATTAATAAATTCCAAATTTTAAAAAAAAGTCTCCGGAATTCTGGAGATTTTTTATTTTTAACCCAATGAAAGTACCCTATTTTTTCAAAAAATTACTACACTACTTTAGACTTGAAACAGAATTAGACGAATTTCAAAATGTTGATTCAGAAATCAAAAAAGGTATAGTATTTAAAGGAACGAATCTCTGGATTCTAGTATTTGCAATCATCATAGCCTCTGTAGGCCTCAATATGAATTCAACAGCTGTAATCATAGGTGCCATGCTGATTTCACCGCTCATGGGGCCTATCAATGGCATGGGTTATAGCCTCGCTACTTATGATTTTGAGCTATTTCGTAATGCCCTCAAAAACTTTTTGTTTGCCGTAGCCGCAAGTCTATCGGCTTCTACTATTTACTTCACCTTGAGTCCTATATCTACAGCTCATTCTGAACTCCTCGCTCGTACCAGCCCCACTATCTACGATGTGATTATTGCATTTGTAGGTGGTATGGCCGGCATAATAGCCATTGCAAGCAAAAATAAAGGCAATACGATTCCGGGAGTAGCTATCGCAACGGCGCTTATGCCGCCCCTGTGTACCGCAGGTTATGGATTAGCTACCGCTCAATTTGATTTCTTCTTTGGAGCATTTTATTTATTTACCATTAATACCGTATTTATTGCATTGTCCTCAATAGCCGTATCAAAAATTTTAAACTTCCCAATACTTCAAAGTATGGATTCCTACCACAAGCTAACCATTCGGCGCATCATTGGGTTTACACTAGCTATTGTATTTATTCCCAGTATCTATTTTGGATACTTGCTGGTTCAAAAAGAACGACTGACCAATAACGCCGATAAATTCATACAACATGTAGGACATATCGATAATGCTTACTTACTCAAAAGCCAATTGGATATAGAAAAAAAGAAAATTAGTTTGGTATATGGGGGCGCAGAACTTTCTCCGTTTCAGCTTCAGCAAATAATCAAAAAATCAGAAAAGTACAAATTAAACAATATTTCCATCGATGTGTCACAGTTAAGCACTTATTCTAACAAAGAAGAATTTGCCAATGAATTGGAGTCATATGATATCCAACTCAAAAATACGAAGCTCATATTACTTGACCTTCAATCGGATATCGACAGCCTCAAAGCAATATTGCAAAATAGTACCATTATCAAACAATAGTATCTATCATTATATCAATTATTGTACATTCGCACACCTGTTTAATAAATTGATATGAAAGTTTTTAAATTTGGTGGCGCATCCATCGAAACCACCGATAGAGCCAGAAATATGGCATGCATCGTTGAAGATTACGCAAACGACAAATTACTCGTCGTAGTATCAGCCAAAGGCAAAACAACCAATAAGCTGGAGCAAATAGCTCATTTCTACACAAAAGGTAATACCCTCGCCGCCAGAGAAGCACTCAATGAACTCATGCAAGACCATCTTGCCTATGCAAACGAATTACTTGGAAGCCATCCGCAGCCTGTCATAGATCAATTGGAAACCTTCTTTGCCGAAATGCATTGGGTGCTCGATGAGCCCGTTTCTCGCTCACTCGATTATTATTACGATCAGATTGTAGGTGTGGGCGAACTCCTCTCCACAGCCATCATCAATGCCTATCTTCAGCAAAAAGGACTTAAAAGCATATGGGTCGACATCCGCGACACAATCAAGACAGACAGTACCTATCGCGACGCCAAAATAGATTGGAAACTAACACAGACTCTCGTCCAAAAAAATATACAATCTTTGTGGGAACATTATGACATTGTCATCACACAAGGATTCATAGGCTCTACTGACGAAAACAATACCGTCACACTCGGTAGAGAAGGAAGTGACTACACCGCAGCCCTTCTGGCCAATATGCTCGATGCTCAAGATGTCAGTATCTGGAAAGATGTGCCCAGCTTGCTGAATGCCGACCCCAAAATATTTCCAAACACTGTGCCTATCGAAGAAATCACCTATCGAGAAGTCATTGAAATGTCTTACTATGGTGCCCAAATCATTCATCCCAAAACGATAAAACCTCTTCAAAATAAAGATATACCCCTCTACGTAAAATGTTTTTTGGACAAGAGCAAAAAAGGTACCCTCATCCACAATACCCTCAAAACAATCGTGTACCCCCCACTTATGGTACTAAAGATGGATCAAGTACTCCTTCAAGTCAGCACCAAAGACTACTCCTTCATCACCGAAGACAACCTCAGCAACCTCTACAGTCTTTTCCATGAATGCAAAATCAAAATCAATCTTATCCAAAACGCCGCCATTAGCTTTGTGGCCTGTGTCGATTATCAACCCGAAAAAATCGACCAACTGCTCCAAAAACTTCAAAAAAACTACGACGTAAAACGTAACGAAAACCTCTATTTATTCACCGTCCGCCACTACAATCAAGCCATACTCAAAGAAGAACTCAAAAATAGAACCGTACTACTCACCCAAAAAACACGACAAACCATTCAGCTAGTAGCCATCTAAAAAAAACACCATCGTAAATTAATTATTCTGGAGCTCATCGTAGCAAGCGCTATTCATCTACATCCCGCTCTACGCTATATCCCTTCGCAGCCACACACAAAGCCCTGCGCTTCGGGGATGCCGCTGCGATCAGGGCTATACCTCAAGGACTTCCTCATTGTTCATCAGTCAGCAGTGACCCAAGCAAAGTTCTCATACTAATCCTTAGAGCCTACATACAAACAATAATAAGGATAATCTCGTCTTAATGGTGTAAATTATTTAACTTTACCCTATGCGATTTTATTACCCCATACTTTTTAATCTTTTTATTATACTGATGTACAGCTGGCAAGGCTATTCTCAATCACAAGGACTCGTATACCAGCCCTTCGACGATGCAATAGTCAGCCAGAACGGACAAGCACTTACAGCACCCTGGTGCGGAGGTATCAATGCCACACAAATCAATCATGCCGATCTCAATGGCGACAGCAAAAAAGATTTGATCCTTTATGATTTTAATACCAATACCCTAAAAACATTTTTAAACACTGGAAATGCAGGGGAAATTAAATATGTACATGCACCCAAGTATGCCAAGAACTTCCCTCCCATACTCGACTATCTTATTCTCAAAGATTACAATTGCGACGGAATCCCAGATTTATTTCACAAAGGATTTTTTGGCGTAAGTGTCTACAAAGGCTATTATCAAAATAACGAATTGAAATTCACTTTCTACAAAGATTTGTTTTTTCAGGGACCTTTTGGTACCGTCAATGTCTACGTTCAGCCCAGCGATATCCCTAGTATAATAGACATTGACAATGATGGAG
>DAIUCL010000048.1:0-16056 GCA_036846185.1 Chitinophagaceae bacterium | reverse complement strand
ATATTATCCTCCAAATTGTTTAATTTTGAAAAAATACTCCTTCTATGTTAGCTAGATATCTATACCTCAGTATCATCACACTTTTTATAGGATTAACATTATCCTGCAATAAGAAACCTCAAGCTGGCCCCGGTGGCAATGCCTCTCTCAAAGTAAGGGCAAAACATCATGGTACGCTTATAGACAGTGCTAAAATACACATCAAATACAATTCGATGGAAGCCGTTTCACTCTCAGAATATGATGCTGTACAAGCCATTACGAACTTCGATACTGGAGACAGTTATACTATTTTCTCCGGATTGAAAAAAGGGGAGTACTATCTCTATGGCGAAGGCTGGGATCCAAGCATTTTTAGCAATGTCAAAGGTGGCTTGCCATTCAAGATAGATGAAGAAAAGGAGTATGAAATCATCGTTGCTGTTACAGAGCAGCACTAACTGGTCTTCAATTTATTCTTTCGTCAATTTTTCCAATACCTCATACACGGCCGGGCACACTACAGCATTTTTGACTGTCAAGTTTGCCCTTTTGACCAACACATCTTCATCGGTATAAGGATACCTTGCACAGTCTGAAGGGCGCACATCATAAATCTTACAGGTATTATCTCCCTCCAAAAAAGCACAAGGCTGATGCTGATTTACATAATCATTTTCTTCATCCAGTCGCAAATACTGTTGTATAAATTCACCCTCCTTCATGCCTAAGTATTTTGCTATTCGCTTGATATCAGGTATTTTAAATCGTGGTGAATGATTTCGACAACAATTAGCACATTGAAGGCAATCGATAGAAGAGAATGCTTCATCATGTAGCTCAGGCAATTTTTTTATCACTGCACGCTGATCACAACGTTTCAAAAATTGGAGATATTTTTTGCTGTTTTCTTTGGCCGTTTTTTGCCAATGATCCGGTATCATATTTATCAAACTATTTGTGAGCCCAGATGATGAAGCATATCATCCGTCATAGCATCTAAGTCATAAGTTGCTCGCCATCCCCAATGTGATCGAGCCTCATTATCATCGATACTCTGTGGCCAGCCATCGGCAATTTGTTGCCTGAAATCCGGAGCATAACTAATACTAAAATTAGGTAATTTTCTCTGTATCGAAGCACTAATCTCTTTCGGCGAAAAGCTCATTGCACTGATATTGTATGATGTACGGGTTTTAATCTTTTCCGCAGGTGCTTCCATCAGCTCTATCGTGGCTCTGATCGCATCCGGCATATACATCATAGGCAGATAAGACTGTTCGTTTAAAAAACAAGTGTAATGATTATTCTTCAATGCCTCATGATAGATTTCCACCGCATAATCCGTAGTGCCGCCACCAGGAGCCGATTTGTACGATATCAATCCCGGATAGCGAAGACTTCGAACATCCACACCATAATGCTTGTGATAATAAGCACACCACTGTTCACCGGCATATTTACTTATGCCATATACTGTGGTGGGTTCTATCACCGTATGCTGAGGCGTATTAAGTTTAGGAGAAGTAGGGCCAAATACCGCAATAGAACTAGGCCAGTATACCTTGTGTAATTTTCTATCTTTTGCAATTTCCAGCACATTCAGCAGACTCTGCATATTGATCTGCCATGCCAAAGGCGGATTTTTCTCACCCGTAGCAGACAATATCGCCGCCAATAGATAGATTTGAGTAATTTGATACGTCGACACTAAGGAATCGATTCTACTCCTATCCATCACATCGCACAGCTCATAGGGACCTTGGCCAGCCAGCAAGGGATGAGCTTCTCTTACATCAGAAGCAATCACATTTTCATTGCCATACAAGGTGCGAAGAGCCGCAGTTAGCTCCACTCCGATTTGGCCACCAGCACCGATAATCAATATTTTTTCAGCCGTTTGGGACATGCTATTCAAGTTTTGACAAATGTATTACTTCTATTCCAAAATTGACCAACTATACGAACACATTTTTTGTCTCAAAACAGATTCCAATACATTCGTTTTCAGAAGTTTAATATTTGGGGCATGCACGGCTATCCGGTACTAGTCCTCGTGTCTCAGTCTGTAGCATCTGGGTATAGAGGTGGCTTCGTCCCTACGCCCCTCTATACCCGATGCTACTAGCCTTCGCCCCTGTGGGCTAGTACCTTCTATCCGGCAGCCGAATAGCGTTGACATTAAGTTCATACAAGAGTGTAAGGCAAAGAATGAAGAAATACTGAAATCACAAATCGACCCTATAGTAAATCAAGTATGTCAGCCCATTAAATTAATCAGTTGAATAAAAACTAGTTGTCCGACAATAAACTTACACTTCGTTTGATAAAGGCGGTCAGTTCTTCTCCTTGCAGCATACCTTGTGATAGCAAAGCCAAATCAGCCAGATTTTTTACCAAAGCTTCTTGTTTGGATTCTTCTCCGCCAGCCAATATCTGCTTGTACACAGGATGATTACCATTTATAGTCATTTGTATTTCGTCCGGCATGCTTGCATACCAACTCATACTTGGATTGATACTAGCCATATCCTTCATGCGTCTCATCATCTCCGGACGGGTTACAACCACCGGTTGTGAGTCGCTACTGAGGCCTTTACATTCTATCTTTACTCCGGGTTTTGTTACTAGTTTAGTAAATAATCCTGTAATAGTTTCTTCTTCTTTCTTGTTTAATGTAAGTGTAGTATTGTCCGCCTTATCAATCAGATTTTCGGCTATATCTGCATCTACTCTGGTAAAGGTTACATTCTCCCACTTCATCTCCATATTATTGATAAAGGCACTATCTACGATAGTTTCCATAGTCCATATCTTATAGTTTTTCTCATGAGCCTCCTGGATATAGCTATTTTGTTTTACAGGATCTGTGGTATAGAGTATCACATGTTTTTTCTCTTTATTTACTTGTAATACTTGAGTGGCCTCTTTGTATTCTTCAAAGGTGTAGAACTCTTTGCTTATAGCATCCTGAGCAACAAAAAACTTGTTGGCTTTATCCAAAAACTTATCATCCGTCATCATACCATATTTTACAAACAGCCCGATATGCTCCCATT
The DNA here is from genome assembly GCA_036846185.1 of Chitinophagaceae bacterium. Lineage (GTDB taxonomy): Bacteria > Bacteroidota > Bacteroidia > Chitinophagales > Chitinophagaceae > OLB11. The sequence goes on along the minus strand of DAIUCL010000048.1, from coordinate 13,018 downwards.
TACTTTCAAACTCTTTTCGATCATTTCTAAACAGCTCATCCAATTTATCGGCTACTTTTTTGGTGATATGCGCATTGATTTTTTTTACATTAGGATCGCCTTGCAGATAACTTCTACTTACATTCAGTGGAATATCCGGACTGTCAATTACGCCATGTAGTAGCATCAAAAATTCGGGCACTATATCCTTTACTTCATCCGTCACAAATACCTGATTAGAATACAAATTGATTTTATCTTTCTGTATTTCGAAATTGTTTTTTATCGCCGGGAAATAGAGTATACCTGTCAGTGTAAAGGGGTAATCTACATTTAAGTGTATCCAAAAGAGAGGGGGCTCAGCAAATGGATATAATTCTTTATAAAAATTCTTATAATCTTCCTCCGTCAATTCAGAGGGTTTTTTGGTCCACGCCGGATTAGTATTGTTGATTTGCTCGTCTTCAAATTTGATAGGGATAGGCAGGAAAGCACAAAACTTCTTAAGGATACTTCTAATACGAGTAGACTCCAAAAATTCTTCACTTTCTGCATTCACATACATAATAATGTCCGTACCCCTTTCTTCCTTGTTGGTTTCTTCAATAGAATAGCTAGGGCTACCATCACACGACCAAAGAGTGGCCGCCCCCCCTTTATATGAGCGAGTTACAACTTCTACCTTATCGCTAATCATAAAGGAAGAATAAAAACCTAAACCGAAATGTCCGATCACACTGGCACTTTCCGACTGGCCTTTATATTTGGTCAAAAATTCTTCGGCACTCGAAAACGCAACCTGATTTAAATACTTATCCACCTCCTCTGTGGTCATTCCGATTCCTCTATCTCTGACGGTGATTGTCTTTTTTTCAGTATCAAGCAGAATTTCTATGTCAATATTTCCTAGTTCTTCTTTGTACTCTCCGATCGATGCTAGTGTTTTGAGTTTGTTGCTTGCATCTACCGCATTACTTATCAGTTCACGTAAAAAAATTTCATGATCGCTATACAAGAATTTTTTTATGATAGGAAAGATGTTTTCCGTTTGGACTCTTATTTGACCTTTTTGCATAATATTATTTTTTTTCTATTTTCTCAAACATTGTGCCATAGACTTACCTACTGACAAAATGACTTTATGGCAATGAATGGTATATAAGAAATATTGTAACTCGTAGTCAAAAATTAAATTACTTTTGCGCCATATGTCTAAGACTACAAAGATGCAATGCTCCTTCTGCCTGAAGGAAAGTATGGATGTACAAATGCTGGTAAGTGGCGCCAAAGGCAATATTTGTGATGAGTGTATTCAAAATGCTTTTGGTATTATAGCAGAAGAGTTAGGTGAAGAACCCATTATACCCCAATCTGATAGATCTCGCAAACCTGTTTCTTCGGCAACCAAGAATGCGATTTTATCCAAAACGCCCAAAGAAATAACGGCCTATCTGGATCAATATGTAATAGGGCAGGAAGAAGCCAAGCGGGTACTCAGTGTGGCTATTTACAATCATTACAAGCGTCTGAATCAAGTAGTGAAAGATGATGTAGAGATCGAAAAGTCAAACATCATCATGGTAGGGGAGACCGGTACCGGAAAGACACTCTTGGCCAAATCAATAGCCAAAATGCTCAATGTGCCATTTGCCATTGCTGATGCCACGGTATTTACCGAAGCAGGCTATGTAGGCGAAGATGTAGAGAGTATCTTATCCCGATTGCTTCAGGCGGCTGATTATGATGTTGAAAAAGCGGAAAAAGGTATTGTATTTATCGACGAAATTGATAAAATTGGTCGAAAAAGTGACAACCCCTCCATCACTCGTGATGTGAGTGGCGAAGGGGTACAGCAAGCTATGCTAAAACTCTTGGAAGGTGCCGATGTGCTGGTGCCGCCTCAAGGTGGCCGCAAACATCCTGATCAAAAAATGGTTAAGATTAATACGCAAAATATACTATTTATTTGTGGTGGGGCCTTTGAGGGTATCGACAAAGTAATCACCCGAAGAATACAAAGTAGTGCTATTGGATTTAAATCTAATAAAGAAGATAATACGGATAAAGATAATTTAGTACAGTTTGTCAATGCGCAAGATCTTCGCTCATTTGGACTGATACCGGAGTTGCTTGGGCGTTTACCGGTTGTGACCTTCCTTCGTTCACTGGATAAAACTGCTTTGATACGGATACTTACTGAGCCAAAAAATGCTTTGGTCAAGCAGTATGTTCGATTATTTGAGTACGAAGGTATAACATTAGTCATTTCACAAGATGCCTTGGAGTACATAGTAGATAAGGCTATTGAGTTTAAGCTCGGAGGTAGGGGCTTGCGTTCGATATGTGAGCTTTTGATGACGGATGCTATGTATGAATTGCCTGGTTCTGGTATCACTCATTTTAGTGTGGATCTGGAATATGCAAAAAGTAAAGTAGAGAAATCAAAGTTTGCCTATGTAAAGCTGTCCTAAACCTTTTACTTTATCAATACATCAAAAAGGCTGCCATTGGCAGCCTTTTTGATGTATTGAATATCATTGATGATTATCTGAGTATATTGCGAGATATTACGATGCGTTGTACTTCGCTGGTACCTTCATAGATTTGGGTGATTTTTGCATCACGCATGAGTCGTTCTACATGAAATTCTTTGACATAGCCATAGCCACCATGTACTTGTACTGCTTCGGTAGTTACTCGTTGAGCTACTTCAGATGCATAGAGTTTTGCCATTGCGGAGGCGGTATCGTAGTTTTCGTGTTGGTCTTTGAGCCAAGCTGCTTTTAATACCATAAGTCGAGCGGCTTCTATTTCGGTAGCCATATCGGCAAGTTTGAATTGGATAGCTTGGTGATTCATGATTTCGGTACCAAATGCTTTCCTTTCTTTAGAGTATTTAACAGCGAGTTCGTAGGCTCCACTGGCGATACCAAGTGCTTGTGCGGCTATACCGATACGTCCACCACTGAGTACTTTCATGGCAAAGGTAAATCCAAAGCCGTCTTCGCCGATTCTGTTTTCTTTGGGTACTTTTACGTCTTGAAACATGATGGAGTGGGTGTCGCTACCTCGGATACCCATTTTGTTTTCTTTACCACCTACGGTGACACCGGTCCATGCTTTTTCTACGATAAAGGCATTGATTCCTTTGTGTTTTTTGGCGATATCGGTTTGGGCTATGACCAGGTAATGTGAGGCGGAGTTGCCATTGGTGATCCAGTTTTTGGTACCATTGAGTAGATAATGGTCGCCCATATCAATGGCTGTAGTGCGCTGTGAGGTGGCATCGCTACCCGCTTCGGGTTCGCTGAGTAAGAAGGCTCCTATTACTTCGCCTTTGGCAAGTGGTACGAGGTATTTTTGTTTTTGTTCTTCAGTACCGTATTCTTCGAGTCCCCAGCATACGAGTGAGTTATTGACACTCATACATACGGAGGCGGATGCGTCTATTTTGGAGATTTCTTCCATGGCGAGTACATAGGAAATTGTGTCCATACCTGCGCCCCCGTATTTGGGGTCAACCATGATTCCCATCATGCCTAGTTCACCAAGTTTTTTAATTTGTTCGGTGGGGAATTTTTGATGTTCGTCGCGTTCGATGACTCCTGGCAGAAGTTCTGTTTGGGCAAAGTCGCGAGCGGCTTGTTGAATCATGAGTTGTTCTTCGGATAATTGAAAATTCATAGTTAAACGTTTTTTGAGCTTATTGGCAACAAATTTAGTACATAGATTCGAGGCTATGAAATATTATATGTAGGAAAACGAAGGGATGTATGTGTGGAGTAGTAGAAGTGGGCTAAGGTGTTTATTGCTACTGTATTTTCGGAGTAAATAGTATGAGATGATAAACTGTAGATATTAGTAATACGGATGAAAGGCTGCCGTGCCTGTAGGGCGCCGACGCAGGAGGCGGTGCGAAGCTTGCGTAGCACGGTAGCGATAGCGAACCCCGTAAGGGACGGATGTGGGGTAAGAGGGGGTAGTTGGATGCCAGCCCCTAATAAGCTTTATAAATTGATTGGACGTATTGAAAGAGTTGAAACTGGTGTTGGGTGAGATGTTGTTGTATTTGTTGTGTGATTTCTGTTTTGTTATAGTGGGTCATGTGTTTGTTTTGGAGGAGTTGCCAAATTTTTTCGGTGAGCATGAATGATTTTCGATGGAGGTTGAGGTTGTTGATCGAGTGGTGATGATCGATGGCTTGAAGGATATCGTTGATTCCGGTATTTTCGGTGGCAATGCATTTGATGACAGGTATTTGCCATTGTTGGTTTTTGCTGTGTGATAGGAGTAGGAGGTTTTTCAGAAATTGTTCGGCTTGAGCCCTGTCGCTTTTGTTGACGACGAAGATGTCGGCAATTTCCATTACGCCGGCTTTCATGGTTTGTACTTCGTCGCCGGCTTCGGGTACCATCACCACGATTGTGGTATCGGCAAGTCCGGCTATTTCTACTTCGCTCTGACCGACACCTACCGTTTCGATAAGGATGTAGTCGAACGGGGCAGCTTTAAGGACTTCTGATATTTCTATGATTTTGGGCGATAGTCCTCCCAGTGCACCTCGGCTAGCCAAAGAGCGAATATATACATTGGGATGCAAGAAAAATTCACTCATGCGTACACGATCGCCCAGTAGTGCTCCGAAATTGAAGGGGGAAGAGGGGTCGACGGAGAGTACGGCGACTTTGTAATTGTGAGTCAAGAGCTGGCGAATCATGGCATTGATAAGGGTGCTTTTGCCGGCACCCGGAGGGCCTGTGATGCCTACCAATTTTGATTGTGTGTGAGCGCTTAGTTGGAGTAAGAGTTCATTGTGCCCGCTTAGTTCGTTTTCGACAAGGGTGATTGCACGGGCGATGGATCGGTAATCACCTAGTTTTATGCCTGTATATAATTGTTGTATGTCGAACACAATATTAAGTGATGTTATGAGTTAGAGTAAAATAAAATGGGTTGGATGACAAATGTAGGAATATATGTGTGGAATATTATGCTAATTGGGGTGAGATTTTGATGGTTCTGTGCTATGCATGTGTTGTAAAGTATTCTGCTATGGATATTTGGTATTATTTTGCAGTCCGATAAGAATAGATAAAGAAATTGTTGAAAACAAGGATTTACGATATTATACGAATATTGCCACATGATATCATTGGCTTTGTTGCTGCTGTGCTTGTGATAGTGGGTATGTATAGCTCCAGAGCCATGATGAGTATTGGTATGATTGTAATGATTGCGAATGCGATGATTAATGCACAAGTTTTTAGTCATTTCAAAGTTTTTTTTAAAAAGACTCATTTGGTTCTGTTGTCTTTGTATTATGTATTGATGTTTATCAGTATTATCTGGACTTCTGATTATGTCTACTTCATGGGTAGAATGCAAGTTTTGCTGCCCTTTTTAGTGTTGCCATTTGCCTTTTTTAGTTTGTCGCGGTGGGAGTATCGATGGTATGATTTGTTGATGATATTATTTGTTTTGCTCAATTTGGGTGGGATTTCTTGGAGTATGTATCAGTATTTACAAGAGAAAGAGTTATTTGACATTGGATATGGTTATTCAAAACTTATACCAACACCTTTTAAGAATGATCACATACGATTTAGTTTAAGTGTAGTGATGAGTATATTATTTTGTTTGGATATATTATCAAGGAGTACACATAAAACCATTCGTTGGTTCCTGTATTCAGTCATTATTATTGATGTACTTTATATTCATATTTTGGCGGCCAAAACGGGTGTTATAGCCTTGTATCTTATATTCTTTCTTTACTCGTTGTATCAGTTGGCATCGATAAAGTATAAGAAAACGGGTATTATGATTCTCTTACTATTGTCTTTAATGCCATTCATAATGTATAGGATATTGCCTTCTTTTAAAAATAAGGTGAGTTATGTAATATACTCTATAGAGCAGATGAAAAATGTTCAGAAACAGAATCATATAAGTGATGAGGGGCGATTATTGTCATATGCTTATGCATTAGACATTATCAAAAAATACCCCTTCGTTGGAGTAGGTGTTGGAGATGTATATGATGAAATGAAAATTCGTTATGAGAAAGATTTTAAAGAGAAAGAGGTAAAAGTACTATTGCCTCATAATCAATTTTTAATGGCAGGAGCATCAGTGGGAATTATCGGTATTGTTCTTATGATAGCAATGCTGGTCAGTGTTTTCAAAACTGTCAAGAAAAATGATTTTTTATACTTTAGTTTTTTGATGATTATGTTATTTGCCATGATGGTTGAGCCGCTGTTTGAGACGCAATATGGCTCTTGTATTTTCTTGTTTTTTTTACTTCTGCTAATGAAGCGCTCCAGGTATTATTTGGCTTGATTGTCTCGCGCTTTTTTGGCTTCCAGGAGTTTCATTTTTTTGATTGGGTCTGCTACTTGTTTGTACTCAAAAGGGCAATGCCTGCATCCATTGCCACAGCAGTAACCACGTTGAAGGAGATACGTCTCCGTAAATACGATGAGGCCATCCTCATTCATAGAGAATTCTTCATCATCATCAAAGAGTTTCTTTTTCATTTACAGATTTTTTTGGGGGGATAATGATAGGGGAGAGCGGTAGCTGAAATGAAATGTATCGTATAGTTCTACGATCGGCCAAATGCATTTTTTCATAAAAGGTTTGGATACTCAGCGGAAACTCAGGGGTGCCATTTTGATACACATCATCTATCTTTTGTACTATAGTACACTGATGATGAGCTACCATTTCCTGTGTGAATTCGTACAACTCTGGTGAATCTGTTTTCAAATGAATTATGCCTTCTGGTTTTAGAATTTGCTGATACATCGCCAAAAATTTGTGATGTGTCAGTCTATTCTTAGCTCTACTGTCGCGCAAGAATGGGTCTGGAAAGGTAATCCAGATTTCAGAAATGCTATGTGGCAAAAAATGTAAATTAATTTGCTCTATACGAGTGCGCATAAATCCCACATTTCGAATTTGCTCATCTAGCGCTTTTTTGGCACCCACATACATGCGATTTCCTTTGATATCAACGCCAATAAAATTATACTGCGGATGCGCCTTAGCCATTTCTACCGTATACTCTCCCTTGCCACAAGCGAGTTCAAGCACCAATGGGTTGTCGTTTTCAAACAATTCAGGCCACTTCTCTGCAATGCCTTCAGGTAACTCCCACACATTTTCAAACGTCTTAATTGCAGCAAAACGCTTTTGTTTTTTTCCCGTAATCATCCTGCAATATTACAGCAATTAACGCTAATATTTTTACGCACACGAAGGTGTTGCTTATTATTCTGGAGCTCATCGCCATTAGATCTATTTAGCTGTAGTCCCGCTTTCCGTTGCTGACCGCCTCTAGTGCCGTAGTCAAAGTGATGCATATTATTAGCGGTCATTCCCTGCAATCGGGGCTATGGCTCTGGGTTCAAGCCATAATTAAGCCTAATAAGTGCAAATCATCTTAGCTCTAGAAAATACAAAGAGTTACACTAGTTGTCAATTTATAATACACAGAGTAGTACCAAAGAGAAGGGCTGCCATTAGCAGCCCTTCTCTTTGGTGTGATATTTCAAATTTAATCTTTCATAAGTTTGATAACCCATTTTTTGTCGCCTCGTACAAATTTAGCATGATAGGCACCATTGGCATATGGTTTCATATTTATTTGATACTTATCTGAACTTAAAATGACTTCGCGTATGATCGTACGACCTACCAGATCTGTAATGACCAGTTCATCACCTTTTTGTAATCCATCGATATACACAACATCATTCGTTGGGTTGGGATACATTACAAATCCATTAGGAGCATCTATATCACCCACAGAAGAATTGAGTTTAGGTGCTATATAGTTTGTTTTCACGCTATCAGGGTTGAAGCACCCGGTTGGGATGATTTGAGCGTGCACGGAGTCTGCATTGGAAGTAGGAGTGAAGTTGATAAAATTAGTAGGGCTATTGGTACTTTGTAAGAAGATATTGTTTCTGTACCAATTGATCGTGTAGTTAGATATAGCACCAGGGATATTTGCCGTATATGTAGTGTTTTGACCTATTAATACTACAGCAGGATTTGACGTGATATTCATTGGTGGAGGAGTAGTATTAGGAGATACTGTAACCGTGATAGTTGTATTGTTGATACAACCTGCGGCATTAGTACCTGTCACGGTATATGTAGCTGTAGCAGCAGGAGAGAAAGCTACACCGTTTGTTACTCCACCTGACCATGTATAAGTAGTTGCTCCAGCACCAGATAGTGTTACCTGATCACCTTGGCAAATATTGTTGGAAGGTGATGCAGTAGCCGTAACTGTAGGATTAGGGCTAACTATTACACTTACAGTTGTAGTACCAGAACAACCAGCTTGATCAGAACCAGTTACCGTGTAAGTTGTGCTGGTAACAGGGCTTACATTAACCGATGTGCCGGTCAAGTTGCCCGGCATCCAGGTATAAGTTGTAGCACCACTGGCAGTCAGTGTACTAGTGCCTGCGATACAAATAGTAGTAGGAGAAGCTGTAGCCGAAATCGGAATCTGTGATGTTACTTGTATTGTAATCGTTTGAGTAGCACTACAACCAGCAGCACTAGAACCTACTACGGTATAGGTAGTAGTAGTAGCTGGGTTTACATTGATTACGCCACCTGTAAGGCTACCAGGCATCCATGTATAGGTATTTGCACCCGTAGCAGTGATCGTAGTGGTTTGTCCCGGACATACAGTAGAAAGAGTCGCTGAAACACTAATCGCAGGAGGATTGTTTACCGTAGCATTGAATGTTGCCGTTGCAGAACAACCGGCACTTGTTACCGTTACGGTATATACACCACTAGTAGGAGGTATGATATAAGGCGTAGTAGCATTATTACTCCATTGATATGTCAAAGATGGGCCAAAGGCAGCATTAGCAGTGTAGTGCAAAATATTTTGCCATACATTCTGAGCTTCCAATTGTGGTGTATGATAGTTGGGAGAGGTGATACCACCAAACATCACATATCCACTTCCCCATTGTTTGCCTGCCAATACATTTAGTCCACTACCGGTGATGATTTGAGTCAATCCGGTACCGGTAACATGTGCATGTGAATAACTATTACCAGTCATGGAAGTTGCGGTTGGTAATGATGGTCCCATGAATATTGGGTGGGTAGGATTAGTCGCTGTTACATTACTTTGTGCATTACTGTAATCAAGGATAGTGCCTCCAAAGCCCCAGTTCATATTACCTCCCTGATTAGGAGCGGCATTAATAAAGAGGCGTCCACCCGCATTGACCCAGTTTTCGATGATACTAAGATTCGCTGTTACATAAGTGTTCATTGCGGTGGCATTCCCATCAGATCCTTCCAAGAATACAAACTGTGTGGTAGGAGCAAATACAGTAGCCGGAGCTGCTGCGTTAAAGTTGAGTGTTTGGTAATTCCCTACACCAAACACAGCATTCATTGCATTGGTATTGTTAGCAGTACTCCACGGGTCTGTATCTCTGATGTAAAATTTAGCACCGGGAGTAGGAGTTCCGGGATTAACACCCGTTACAACAGCATAAAGCGTATCAGCACAATTTACTCCACTTTGAACTATTGTCACAGTAGGTATTGGACTCACAGTTACTTCAATGCTATCCATACCTATACAGCCGGCACCATTAGTTCCACTTACTGTATAAGTTGTAGTTACCAGAGGAGATAATGTTTGTGTAGCACCAGTCAGATTACCGGGCTGCCAGATATATGTATTTGCACCAGATGCAGTGAGTGTAGTGCTACCACCTATACAAAATGCTGAAGGCGAAGCAGTTGCCGTTACTACTGGATTCACACCGTTAGCAACATAGGTAGCAGTACCGGTACAGCCATAGCCACTTACTGTGACAGTATATGTACCAGGTGTTGTTACCTGAATGGTTTGAGTAGTTGCGTTATTGCTCCAGTTATATGTATAATTAAGTGAACCGGCAGCATTGGCAGTGTAATCAATAATATTCTGCCACAGATTTTGTGCTTCTATAGCAGGCTGATGAAAGTTGGGAGATGTAATACCTCCAAACATGACACGACCGGAACCCCATTGCAATTCGCTTAATACATTTACGCCACCACCTTGCATAACTGCTGTTGCGTTACCCCCCGTGATATGAGCATGTGAGTAGCTACCACCTGTATAAGCTGTTGTAACAGGAGTATAAGGACCATTGAAAATAGGATGAGCAGGATTTACTGCATTCACACTTCCTTGCGCATTATTGTAATTTAGAATGACACCACCAAAACCCCAAGTCATATTCGTACCTTGGTTAGGTGCTGCATTTAAGAAAAGTCGACCGCCAGTGTTCACCCAATTTTCAATAGCGGTAAGGTTATTAGTAACAAAATTATTTAACGCAAGCGCATTATTATCAGAACCTTCTAAGAAAACAAATTGAGTAGTAGGAGCAAAAATTATAGCGGGGTTTGCAGAAGTAAAGTCAGTTGTTGTAAATCCATTAGCACCAAATACAGCAGTCATGGCATTTGTATTGTTTTGAGTAGACCAAGGATCAAAGTCTCGAATATAGTATTTAGCAGCATTGGCGGGTGGGCCTGCACCTGCAGGCACATTCACCGTGATGGAATCTGCACATGGCACTGCATTGGGGGTAATCGTCAAGTTATTTAGAGCTGCAACAGGTAAGGTGAATATGGCAGAACCAGAACAGTTGTTGGCATCAGTGCCTACTACGGTATACGTACTAGTTACCGCAGGAGAGACATTAACTGTTGTACCAGTTAAGTTGCCCGGCTGCCAGGTGTAATTTGTTGCACCTCCTGCTGTTAATGTTGCGGTTGCACCTCCACATAACACAGCGGGATTAGAGGCTACCGTTATTGGCAGTTGAGCCGTTACCGTAACATTCACTGTAGCGGTATTATTACATCCATTGCCATCTGTACCAACTACAGTATATACAGTAGTAGTAATTGGTGACACTGAATTCGTAGCACCCGTTAAGTTACCGGGATTCCACACATAGGTAGTCGCACCGGTAGCCGTAAGCGTGGTACTAACTCCCGGGCAAATAGCCGCAGGGCTTGCAGCAGCTGATACCAATGGAGCTGGTAATACAGTGATATTTTGAGAAGATGTATTTAAAGTACATGGAGCAACAGGCGTATAGCGAGAACCATGATTTTGAACATTGATCAATGTGGAGTTAAATCCTAGTTCTACCGTAGCTGCAGTTCCAAACTCATTTTCAATTCCCATAGTAGCAGGATCTGCACTATTGGCATACTCCGTATGAACTTCTATAATATTGGTCGTTTCGTAGAGTACTATGCTTGTAGATACAGCAGGGGTATTGTTACAACAAAAAGGAATGTCTTTCCATGTGATAACGGTATATCTATTCGGCGCAACGCCAAATGTGCTGTAACCAACAGTACCATTCCCGGGAGGATATAAATCATCCCAGATAGCAGCTACCAAATTGTCAGGAGCTCCCGCTTGTGGTAAAAATTGACCACTACAACATCCCGAGTTATTGGTATTCATCGTAAATGTGATAAACCCGTTCGAAGAAATATCGAACTGTGTATAAGGATTACCATAAAAAGTGAACGTAAAGCCTATAGGCAATGAACCCGACATCGCATCATCACCCAAAGTTACAAAGTTTCCTACAGTAGGCTGGGCTTGATAAGGAATAGAACTATGTGCATACGTACTACCGGCAGCTTGACTTACGGTATAAGTAATCGTATGATTACCCGGACCCGCCACAGCAGGATTAAACGTACTGCCTGTCATGCCCGGACCCGTAAAAGTTCCACCAGGGGTGGTTGGGACTAGAATGACCGATGGATCAGCAGAACACATTTGATTACTAAGGCCGGTAAAAGTAGCGTCACACGGAGCTTGCGCTTTAACTAAGCTTGTGCCGGATAGTAGTAGAAAAAACAAAATGGATCTCGTCAGAAACCCAAATCTGATTTTACTTTTTACTTTAGAATACAGATTTGTCATGATAATTTAAGATTTGATAAATTAGAGTGTAAATATAAAGTAAAAATAAATACCTAATCAATAGAATTATAAACAAGCCACTAACATTCATCTTCAAAATAGACACTCTCATCTTTTTTTACCTCAGCATGACACTTAACACTGAGAATTTTCAATAAGCCACGTTAATAAATTGTATTTCAAGAGCACATCAATGGTCTGATTAAAACTACCATGTAAGTTTGCAAAAATCAAAAATTATGTCAACTCTTACATTCACAATGATCAAGCCAGATGCTGTTCGAAAAGGATATATCGGCGCCATTTTAGAAAAAATCAACTCCGCAGGATTTAGAATCAAAGCCATGAAAATGACCAAGCTCAGTATGGAAAAAGCCGGTGAATTTTATGCAGTTCATAAAGAAAGACCCTTTTATGGTGAACTATGCGAATTTATGAGCAGTGGCCATATCGTGGCAGCAATCCTCGAAAAAGACAATGCGGTAGCCGACTTCCGTACCCTTATCGGAGCTACTAATCCTGCTGATGCTGCTGACGGTACTATCCGTAAGCTATATGCCAGCAGTGTCGGAGAAAACGCTGTGCATGGTAGCGATAGCGACGAAAATGCACTCATCGAAGGCGCATTCTTTTTCTCTTCATTGGAACAGTTCTAATTGTTTTACATCGAAGATATTGGCGGTCCTGGTGACCGCTTTTTTTATTTGGGGCATGCACGGCTATCCGCTACTACTCCTCGCCGCAAAGGCTGTGAGCCTAGCCTGTACAGGGGGCTCTGTGCCGCCGCCCTCTGTACAGGCTGCCTCACTAGCCTTTGCGTCTGTGGGGTATTCGCTACTATCCGGCTGCCAGCTTAGGTATATCGATGATGCTAGTTTTACCTTTTGATAAAATTACTCTACATTAATCTAATAGAATAGTATAACAACTGCACTCAAATTCAGTAAAGTATTCTAAAAAAGAATATTAGCTCATAAAGCGATCTGATATATTAAACGACAATAATCTTTCCAGAACCTGAAGCTAACTACTAAAGAG
>DAIUCL010000047.1:0-16383 GCA_036846185.1 Chitinophagaceae bacterium | reverse complement strand
ATTCATAGCTGTATGGTATTTCTTTTTCAGAAATATTAATATCGATGAAGATTCATCTTTAATACATGTGATAATTCTTACGGCCCTTTTATTGCCAGTTGGCTTTTTAGCTATGCATATCGAAACCAGATATATATGGCTAAATGTGATATTATTAATGTTGATTACTATAAAGCTTCTAGAAAAAAGCAGTTGGAAAAGGTCTGTTTTAAAAAATATTGCTGTAGTGATAGTGGCTTTGAGTTTTATCACTTATCCTATTTATGCTGTGGAGCAACTAAAGTATAAAAACAAAGATTTATTTGATATGGCTGCCACTTTCCGGGAGTTTGGTATTAAAGGGCGTTTCACCTCTAATATATCGGAAGAAGGAAGGATGTGGGTCGTTGCCTATTTGACTCATAATAGTTATTACACCATAGAAAGAACTGAATTTTCGGAAAAAGAACTATTGAAAGAAATGAAAAAGTACCAGGTAGACTACTTTGTATTGGAAATAAACAAACTTACACAAAGCTTAAATCTTTCTCCCGATAGATGGGAAAAAATCATTGACAGTAATCAAATACAAGTTTACAAGCTTGTGTTATAATACTTCTTTATGCGTGTTGTTTTACCCATTTTTTTATCTTACGTATGTAATCAAAATAGCCTTGCTCCATTCTGATCCATAGTGCGATAAAGGAAACTATTGCAATGCCACTAAGTATGTATGCAGTATTGTTATATTGTCCTTCACCCAAATAGTAAAGCAATACAGATGCTACAAGTGCAAATAGAATAAATATCATCAGTAGATAAGGTCCGCCAATATCTATTCGTCTGGGTTTGCTTAGCATCTTGATTGTAGTACCATTTCCATTCGACACAAATTTGAGTCGGGTAATAGGTAAGGTATAGATATGGTTGTCATCTTCGGCATGAGGAATCACTTTTAACATGCCATCTTTCTCGAAAATTTCAAAATCCAACTGATGGATTTTGAGATGTTGTCCTAAAAAATGAGCTTTTAATTGCTCGGGATTTTTTTGACTAGAAATGTTAGCGTAACGTCTGAATATCATAGTATTTTAATTTTTGCATCAGAAATGTACAGTATAATTTTGACAAAGTGTAATATTTTTGCGATAAAATATATACATTATATTTAACATTATGTGTAATCTATTGATTATTTGCAAATAATGCTTTTTAATAAATTCATGTCTAAACATGATGTTGTAACGTTTTTAGAAAAATGAGTGGTAATATATTAGATAAGAGGCACGGAGCATCGAATCATATATCTACTTGTAATGGAAACTGAGTGCTAAAGAAGATGACGTTTAAAACGACGATGAAGATTAGCCTCGATTGTAGTGTTTCCTCGCCCTCTTGATTGCACGATTAGAGCACAGGCTAGATGGGCGAGGAAGTAACGAAAAGCGAGAAGTAGTTTAGTGCTGAATGGAACGAAGAGCTCCAAAAAGTAGTATTCTAGTTTGTGTGTTTACTACACATCAATATTGGCGTACTTGGCGTGCTTTTCTATAAACTCTCTGCGAGGAGGTACTTCTTCGCCCATCAGCATGGAGAATACTCGATCGGCTTCGGCGGCACTTTCGATGGTGACTTGCTTGAGTGTACGTGTATCGGGATTCATGGTGGTATCCCAGAGTTGTTCTGCATTCATTTCACCAAGACCTTTGTAGCGTTGTATGTGAACCGAATCTTCCTTTCCGCCGGAGAGTTTTTCAACGATTATTTTTCGCTGATCTTCGTTGTAAGCATACTCTTGTTGATTTCCTTTTTTGACTAGATACAATGGCGGCTGTGCGATATAGACGTAGCCCTGCTCTACGAGTTCTTTCATGTATCGATACATGAATGTAAGTATGAGGGTAGAGATATGAGAGCCATCGACATCGGCATCGGTCATGATGATAAGTTTGTGATAGCGGAGCTTAGTGGTATTGAGGGCTTTAGCATCATCGGGTGTACCTATCGTTACGCCTAATCCGGTAAAGATATTTCTGATTTCTTCGTTTTCAAATACTTTGTGCGGCATTGCTTTTTCCACATTCAATATCTTACCGCGCAGAGGTAATATGGCTTGAAACTGACGATTGCGACCTTGCTTGGCGGTACCTCCGGCCGAATCTCCTTCCACCAGATATAGCTCACATTTGGCAGGGTCATTATCACTACAGTCTGCCAATTTGCCCGGCAAGCCACTACCCGTGAGTACATTTTTTCGTTGTACCAATTCTCGAGCTTTACGAGCTGCATGTCGAGCTTGAGCTGCAATAATCACTTTATCGATAATGATCTTAGCTTCTTTAGGATGCTCTTCGAGGTATGCATCAAGTACTCTGGATACTGCGGAGTCTACGATACCCATCACCTCATTGTTACCGAGTTTTGTTTTGGTTTGACCTTCAAATTGAGGTTCGGGAACTTTGACAGAGATAACAGCACTTAATCCTTCTCTGAAGTCATCGCCGGTGATATCTACTTTGGCTCTTTCAAAGAGTTTATTTTTGTCGCCATAGGATTTAAACACACGAGTTATCGCTCTTCGAAAACCCGATACGTGAGTACCACCTTCGATGGTGTTGATATTGTTAACGTATGAGAAAATATTTTCACTATAGGAATTATTGTAGAGCATGGCAAGTTCTACACTCACATTACTATTTTCGTCGAGATCTTCTACATAGATTGGCTCGGGAAGTAATCCATCACGTTTACCATTCTTATCGAGCATAGCCACAAATTCTTTGATACCACCTTCGCTATAAAAAGTATTTTGGATATATTGCCCATCTTCCTCTTTTTCGCGCTCATCGATGAGATGAATTTTGATACCTTTATTGAGATAAGAAAGCTCTCTCAGGCGAGCGGCCAATATTTCGTAATTGTATTCGGAAACGATAAAGATGCTAGAATCAGGAGTGAATACTACATGTGTTCCGGTGATATCGGAGGTGCCTATTTCACGTACAGAGTACTGAGGAGCGCCACAGCTATATTCTTGTTCGAATATTTTACCTTCACGATGCACTGTGACATGGAGGTGAGTAGAAAGCGCATTCACACAGCTTACCCCTACCCCATGTAATCCACCAGATACTTTGTAGGTATTTTTATCAAATTTACCTCCGGCATGCAACACTGTCATTACCACCTCCAAAGCGCTTCGTTTTTCTTTGGTATGCATAGCAGTCGGTATACCACGTCCGTCATCTTGCACTGAGATAGAATTGCCGGGCAGGATCTTGACCGTAATATTTTTGCAATAACCAGCCAATGCCTCATCGATGGAGTTGTCAACGACTTCGTATACCAAATGATGTAATCCTTTTACACCAATATCGCCTATATACATGGCCGGGCGTTTTCGGACGGCTTCTAGTCCTTCAAGTACTTGTATACTATCGGCGCCATAGCCTGCGGGTTTCATTTCTTCTTGCTGTTCGTTCGACATGTTTTTATTGTATTTTTTTGAATTTATTTTGGGCGGCAGACACGCTTTTCACTTCAAGTCCTCACCCACTCGGCCAAAGCCTCACGGGTTGTGGGCTTTCCGTTACAATCGTTGCCGCGAACAATGCGTAGGTGTGACTGAAAGCGCCCAATATCTATTCATGTGTATTAATTTTTTGATAAAATATCCTTACTCAAAAGGCTTACAAAGATACTTGTTTTGCATCGCATTCAAAAGCTTTGGACATAAGATTATACACATGATTTTGTTAATAAAAACACCCTAAAAACAACCTATATTCAACACCGTTTAGCGAAAATTGACCTATTCATCTTGCGCAAAATTCTGTACAGTAATACAATATTTAACCCTGTTCTTTACGTACTACCTTTTGGCTTCCATCATAATGATTTACATTTGCATACTACATGAACAATCCCATTGTATTTAGCACATCCACGTATCGATATCTATGCGACAAACTTGTTCAGGTTAGCCAATGGCAGAAAGGACATATCAAAACCAAACTATTTCCAGATGGCGAATCCTATCATCAGATTCAGACCCCCATTCGCAACAAAGATATCATCCTAATAGGTGGCACCATCGATGATATCAACACCCTAGAACTTTATGATCTGGCACATGGGATAGTGCAATTAGGCGCAAGGTCTCTATGTATCATCATCCCCTATTTTGGATATGCCACTATGGAGCGTGCCACCCAGCCTGGCGAAATTGTAAAAGCCAGAAATAGAGCTATTCTTCTCTCATCTATCCCCAATTGCTCCGAAGCCAACTCTATCTACTTATTAGATGTTCACTCTGAAGGTATACCTTTTTACTTTACACCTTCTCTCAGATGTACACACATGTATGCTAAAGAACTCATCATTCAGTCCGCTAAAGAAATAGCAGGTAGTCAATTTGTATTGGGCTCCACCGATTCGGGTAGAGCCAAATGGGTTGAATCATTAGCCTCAGACATGGGCGTAGATTCTGCTTTTGTTTACAAAAAACGACTGGATAGTATCCACTCCAAAATCACCGGCGTGAATGCCGATGTACAGCACAAAACCGTTGTTATTTATGATGATATGATACGAACCGGTGGCTCATTGATAAATGCGGCACTAGCTTATCATAATGCTGGAGCAAGCCGTGTTGTAGCTATCACTACACATGGATTATTTTCGAACAATGCACTCGACAAAATAAATAATCAAGGCATAATAGAACAGATTATATGTACAGATTCTCACGCCCATTCCACACAAATTCAACATCCCCTACTCACCATAAAATCGATAGACTCCATTCTCTATCATTATTTATCTGCACACTATGAATCTTGAATTGTCCATTATAGACTATACCTCTCCTATTTATTCCGAAGTATTATTGCTTCGTCAGCAAGTGCTGCGAAAACCTCTGGGACTAGACTTATTTTCAGAAGATCTCAGCGACGAAAAAAATCAGTACATTGTCATTGCCAAAAATCATGACACCATTATTGGTTGCCTATTGATAAAAATAATAGATCAAATAACCGTCAAATTCAGACAAATGGCTGTTGACCCTATGCACCAACACAAAGGAGTCGGCCAAATTATCATTGGCTATGCCGAAAACTTCTGTTTGCTCAATGAATATAGCTCCATCACACTACATGCTCGTATATCCGCACAAAAGTTCTACACTAAACTAAATTATCAATCGCAAGGTGAACTATTTGAAGAAGTAGGCATCCCTCACATTTTTATGTACAAGAATTTATAGTCTATCAATTCGTTCGTATATAATTTGACAACAATATGTTTTTTAAATCCAGCATTCCTTCACTTGCCACTTTTTCAATGATGTGCACATTTTTCATTCGAATTTTAGGCGCATTATTATCGATCAGATAAACAGGCGTAGTAGCCCTTACATACTCTACTAATGATGCTGCCGGATACACCAGAAGGCTTGTTCCCACAACCGCAAACACATCCGCTGACTGTGCTATATCAATCGCTTTTGACATAGCAGGTACACTTTCGCCAAACCATACTATATGTGGTCGTAAATACGACCCATCTTCCGCTTTATCACCATACACCATATCTTTTCTAATGTCATAAACTAGTTGTTCATTATGCTCACTTCTCATTTTGATAATTTCACCATGCAGATGCAACACCTTTGTGCTTCCGGCACGTTCATGAAGATCATCAATATTCTGCGTGATCACAGTTACATCAAAATGAGCCTCCAGCTCAGCGACTGCTGTGTGCGCAGCATTTGGTATAGCCTTTAAAATATTATTTCGTCTTTCGTTGTAAAATCGAATAACTAATTCAGGATTTTTTCGCCACGCTTCCGGACATGCTACATCTTCTATTCTGTGATTTTCCCAAAGTCCATCACTTCCCCTAAATGTTTTTATACCACTCTCAGCACTGATTCCTGCACCCGTAAATACGACCAATTTTTTCATAATATGTTATTTTTATTATTTACCAAAAATCTTATCCCAATAAGTAAGCATAAATCTTTTGGGATATCCAATAGCTTGAGAGGTATATATACCTTCTCTGCCAGAGCTAAAATAGGCTATTAAGTTGATCAACAAACTAAATAATCCAATAGGTGCGCCAAATAGCTCCATAGCCATCATAGTACATGCTAGTGGAGCATGAGTAGCTCCAGCAAATACAGCAACAAACCCTAATGCAGCAAGCATCGTCAGAGGCAAAGGAATGATCAATGCTAAGGCACTTCCCAATGTAGCTCCTATAAAAAATAGTGGTGTTACCTCTCCTCCTTTAAACCCTACACTTATAGCAAAACTAGTAAGAAGTAATTTGGCTGAAAAGTCGAAAAAACTACTCGATGTAGTAAATGATTCTTGTATCACATCGATTCCAAGACCACAATATCGAGTACCTATCAGTTGATATACTATCACCAAAACACAACCACCAAAAAATGTTCGTAACGGGGGATAAGTAATCTTTAAAGACAAACGTGTAAAAAATTTCTGTGAATTCACAAAACACCATGCTATAAGTCCAAAAAGAAAACCACAAAGTGCAACATATAAGAATAAAATGGGATTCAACGGGGGAAAGGAGACGTTTGGATAATGAGCATGTGAAGCGCCTATCCACCGGCATACTTTATCAGCAAACAATGAGCATGCCAATAGAGGGAACACCAACCATAGTTTTCTGTAAGAAACCATCGCAATCTCTAACGCAAAAAGGGTACCGGCAAAAGGAGTTCCAAATACCGCCGCAAAACCAGTCGAAATCCCCATCATCAACAATACGTCTCTTGGAACGATAGCATCTCCAAACAATTTGGAAAACTGATCTGTCAACGCTGATCCCATCTGAATCGCGGTGCCTTCGCGCCCTACAGAAGCGCCCCCTAAATGCGAAAGCCAAGTAGCTATCAATACGAAAGGAGCCATAAGAATAGAAAGTGTACTAGTGGGTCTTTTAATTTCTTCCAATATCAAATTGTTGCCTTTCGCAAATCCACTTCCAAATTGAAAATACATCCACGATACTAAAAATCCAATAGGAGGTAATAAAAATAGAAATAAACTATTAGATGACCTATACGCTGTAATCCAATCTAATACTATCAGAAAAATAGCAGCACTCAGCCCGGAACACAATCCTGAAAATAAAATAGCAATTATCCAAATTATGATGTGCTGTAGTTGCCTCATATATGCAGACTCATCAAGGCCTATAATTTAAAGGCACTTTCAACCAATGCTTTTTGCTCTTCAGCATGTTTCTTGGCATATCCTGTAGCGGTAGAAGCACTTGCCTGTCTGGTTAAAAAGCCTATAGGGAGCACTTTTGAATCCAAATTCATTTTCAAAAAGGCAGCAGCACCCATGTTGGCAGGTTCTTCTTGTACCCACACCCACTGTGCATGTCTGTATTTTCGTTGATATAACTCTGTTAATTGATTTGCTGGTATAGGATACAATTGTTCCAAACGTACTAATGCAATATCATTTCTAGAATTTGCCAATTTGTACTCTAGCAAGTCATAGTAAATTTTACCGGAACAAAGCAATACTCTTTTTACCGCCTGAGCTTGACTTACCAAAGCATCGTCAATTACTTCTTGGAAATTTCCATTGGTAAACTCATTGATGTGACTATAAGCTTTGTTGAGACGCAAATTAGCTTTGGGCGAAAAATTAATCATAGGTTTTCTAAAAGGCAATTTCATTTGTCGTCTGAGCGCATGAAACATATTAGATGCAGTAGTACAATTTGTTATATACATATTGAATTCAGCACACATTTGCAAAAACCTTTCTAGTCGAGCACTAGAGTGTTCGGGCCCTTGCCCTTCATATCCATGAGGCAATAGCATTACCAGCCCATTCATTTTACCCCATTTCGTTTCTCCACTCGATAGAAACTGATCGATGATAGTTTGCGCTCCATTACAAAAATCTCCAAACTGAGCTTCCCAGATGACTAAAGAATTGGGGTTAGCCATAGCATACCCATATTCAAAACCCAAAACGGCATATTCACTCAACAATGAATTGTAAATTCTAAAAATCCCTGTGGCACCTTCTATATTGCTAAGTCTGTTGTAACGTTTTGAGGTAATTTCATCACTGATTACAGCATGACGGTGAGAAAAAGTACCCCTCTCTACATCTTGTCCACTCATTCTTACATCATTCCCTTCCAATAATAAGCTACCATATGCCAGCAACTCAGCCGTAGCCCAGTCTATTTGTTTCTGTTCATGATAAAGCTTCACTTTTTCATCCAACAATTTCTGTATTTTTCTGAGAGGAGTAAACCCGTCCGGCATCTTCATCATTGAGTCGAAAACTTTCTGAAACTGTTCGGTACTTATGGAAGTATTAGGTGAACTTAAAAAATCATTGGGAGTAGCTTTACATAGTGACGACCAAGCCTTCTCCGGGTCTTGTTGAGTGTAAGGCAGAGGTTTTTGTTTTACCTCATCCAAACGATCTTGCAAATCTGACCAAAATGCCTTTTCCATCTCTTTAGCTAATGCTCCGGCCACGTCTCCTTGAGCTTCTAACTGTTTTACATACACCTCTCTGGGGTTTGGATGCTTATCAATCAATGCATACAAATCAGGTTGTGTAAACTTAGGGTCATCTCCTTCATTATGGCCATGCTTACGGTAGCAAACCAAGTCAATAAATACATCTCTATTGAATTTTTGACGAAAACGCAATGCAAGCTCTGCTACTCGAACTACCGCCTCCGGATCATCTCCATTGACATGAAACACAGGCGCCTGTATCATACTAGCTATACTTGTGCAATAATCTGCACTACGTGCATCGTCAAAATTGGTCGTGAAACCAATTTGATTATTAATCACAAAATGTATGGTTCCTCCGGTATAATAGCCACGCAAATCGCTCATTTGGAGCACTTCATATACGATACCCTGTCCCGCTATAGAAGCATCCCCGTGGATTAAGATAGGTAAAATCTTGTCAAAGTTACTTTCGTACAAGGTATCAGCTTTAGCACGTGCAAATCCTTCCACTACTGGATTTACAGCTTCTAAATGGGAAGGATTGGGTGTCAATTGCAAATTGATCTCTTTATTATACAATGTTTTCACATCACTTCTAAAACCTAAATGATATTTTACATCTCCGCTACCCATAGTCGTATCGCTAGGCGCATTACCTTCAAATTCAGTAAAGATCTGTTCATAGGTTTTTTGTAAAATGTTGGCCAAAATATTCAGTCGACCTCTATGTGCCATTCCCATTACTACTTCTTTTACATCATGTTCTGCTGCTTCTGTAATGATGGCATCTAATGCGGCTATGGTACTCTCTCCTCCTTCCAACGAAAATCGTTTTTGTCCTATAAACTTGGTGTGAAGAAATTTTTCAAATATCACTCCCTTATTCAACATCTCCAGAATGCGCTTTTTCTTTTCGAGTGGTAGAGTAACCGCCATAGCCTTTTCGTATTCTACACCTACCCATTTGCAAATTTCCTCGTTATTGATATAAGTATATTCTATTCCTACATTACCACAATAAATTCGTTGTAGATAGGATACAATATCACGCAACTTGGTATGCTCTATTTCAAAGAATGTTGCTGCTTTAAAATGCTCATCTAGGTCAGACTCCGATAATCCAAAATGATGAAGTTCTAAATTTGCTTTTCTGTCCTTTCTTTTTTTGATAGGATTTGTTGTACTCAATAAATGTCCACGTTTTCTATATGCTCGAATAAGTTGATATACTGCAAATTCTTTATGTATGTTCACTAATTCAGATCGGTCAGCAACATCAGATTTTTCGTTTGGTGACACATCTACAGGAGTAGCCGCATGAGGCTTAGCATTGGAATGCTGCATTGCGAAATCAAAACCCTCAAAAAATTTTTTATAGTCCGGATCGATAGATAGAGGATCCTTCACAAAGTCTTGATAGAGGTTCTCCACAAAAGAAGGGTGAGAATTAGTTATAAACGAAAAATCTTTCATCGTACTTTTTGATTAATGTGTCTTTGTTGCTGAATAATTTGAGAATCGTGCTAAATTAAAACAATATCGTGAATCAAAATATTTTTTGATTAAAATGAAGCTACAATTCTGCGTGATTTTGAATAGTATCAAACCAATTATAAATATAGTGGGTTATATTATGGAATGATATCCATCAAAAAAGCCTCCTAATGGAGGCTTTTAAATTATTTAACTTTGTTATTTAAGTTGGAGTACTCGGTACTTTTTTCTTCGTTGCCCATGATACGGTAGGCCTGTTCTAGCCCCATCAAACTCGATTTGTATATTTCTTTATTTGAGTCTGATATCCCTTCAGCTTCTGCTAAGCCTCTTGCTTTTTCTAAATATGGTAATGATTTGTTCAATAATTCATCACGTTGTGGTTTCATTTTTTCATATGTTTTGTCATCGGCCTTATTCATTTCGTCGGTCATATTTTTAGCTTGATTGTAATACAATTGACCTAAGTAGTATTGAGAATAGATATCTTTAGGATTAATCTCCGCTGCTTTGGTATACGACTGCAAAGCATTTTGTTCTAGTTCTTTAGCATTGGCTGGTCGGGCGCCCTTTTCAGGATTAGCCATGTTGTAATATGTCTGCCCAAGTATGTTCAACAAATCTGTTCTATTAGGCTCTGCTGCGATTCCTTCT
Organism: Chitinophagaceae bacterium; assembly: GCA_036846185.1. Classification (GTDB taxonomy): domain Bacteria; phylum Bacteroidota; class Bacteroidia; order Chitinophagales; family Chitinophagaceae; genus OLB11. The sequence goes on along the minus strand of DAIUCL010000047.1, from coordinate 5,720 downwards.
TTCAATTTTGCAATAGATTCTTCGCCCTTTCCTTTTTTCAGATAATAGTTGATCTCATTATTAATGATGCGCTTATCAGAAGGAAATTTAGCTTTTGCCTCTTTCATTAGTGCCAACCATTTAGTGTCATCGTTTTTGCGTTCGTAGATGTCGCTAAGCATGACATACACATCTGCTGTTTGTGTAATTGGGCTTTTGATACATTCTTCGAGGATGGAGATCGCTTCATCATCTTTGCTCAATTGAAAAGCACAATTTCCTTTGTACATTCTGGATGAAGCCACTAATGTATCTACCTGAGGCAAGCCTTTCCATAGTTTACCACCATCGATATCGCCCAAATCAACTACACTTTGAAAAGCTTTCATTGCTTCGTTGAAGTTGCTTTTATTCATACTGTTTACACCCGCATTGAAATTCACAATACCCATGATAGACAATAATGGTAAAAATGAATTTTTATCATATTTCGGATCAAGTGCAATTGATTTTTTATAGGCATTAATTGCTTCTTGATCGGCATTGGGTGTACTCGCTTTTAAGGATGCGGCAGAGCTCACGTCTATATCATAAATCTTATCGCCCATGATAAATTGCAAACTTGGCATCATCTCAGCAGGGGTAGAGATGGCTTGATAGACAACACCTTTGATAAGCCATGCTTTCGCACTACTCGCCGTAGATTCATTTGCCGTAGCTTCATCTATAGCTTTTTTGGCGGCAGGAACGTCTTTGTCCTTTAAGTAGTTTAAGGCATCTTGAATTTTGGCTTTCTGTGCATACGACAAGGTAGAACCAAGCAGTACAGATGCCAGTAAAATGTATTTCTTCATATTATTTGTTTTAAGTCTACGCATTACTGCGAAAATACTATTTTGATATTTTTATTCTGTTATTGTATCATTATTGTTTTCAGAAGCAGAATCATCTGTAGTTTCATCTTTTGAGTGCTGAGGAGATGCATCTGAATTTGCTTCGGAGGCTATTTCGGTTGAGTTCATTTCTTCCTCTTCTTCTTGCTCGTCGATGCGTGCTATGGCAGCTATTTCATCTCCTTCATCCAGATTAATCAGTTTCACTCCTTGTGTGGCTCTTCCGGCCTCTCGAATATCTTTGACATGCGTCCGTATCGTGACACCGGAGGTACAAGTTATAAACAAATCGTCGGTTTCATTTACGGCCAAGAATCCGACTAACTGACCTGTTTTATCTGTAATATTTAGAGTTTTCACCCCCTTACCACCTCTGTTGGTCACACGATATACATCTTCCCACTCTTTTGTATCTTCGTTATATTCGACTAATGGAGTGCGTTTACCTACTCCTTTTTCACTTACGACGAGTATTGTTTTGGTTTTATCCTCTTTGTTCACACAGAGCATACCTACGACTTCATCTTTCGTGTCATCTACTTCGATACCGAATACGCCTATGGCACCTCTACCGGTAGGTCGTACAGTCTCTTCAGGGAATCGTATGGCTCTGCCGGAGCGAACAGCCATCATGATGTAACTGTTACCATCGGTAAGCGCGGCTTCGAGCAATTCATCACCTTCGTTGATTGTGATAGCATTTACACCGTTTTGTCTTGGTCTACTAAAATCTTTTAATTTTGTTTTTTTGATGATTCCTTTTTTAGTACATAATACTATGTTGTGGCTATCTACATAGCTTTCATCGGAGAGATTATTGACATTAATAATGGTTTTAATTTTTTCGTCGGGCGGCAATTGTATGAGGTTTTGGATAGCTCGTCCTTTACTATTTTTTTCTCCTTCTGGTATTTCATACACTTTGAGCCAATAGCAGCGTCCTTTGTTGGTAAAAAATAATAAGGTAGAATGGGTGCTTGCCACAAAGAGTTGATCAATATAATCTTCTTCTCTGGTTTTTCCGCCCATAGAGCCTCTACCTCCTCTGCGTTGAGAGCGGTATTCGCTGGCAGAGGTACGCTTGATATAGCCCAAATGCGATACCGTGATAACCACGTCTTCTTCTTCGATAAGATCTTCTATACTGATTTCGGAGGCCAGGTATTCAATGTTTGTTTTGCGTTCGTCTCCAAATTTTTTCTTTACATCGAGGAGTTCTTCTTTGATCAGATCATAGCGCATTTGTTCATTGCTGAGGAGTTCTTTCAGATGGGCAATAGTGGCCATGATTTCTTTATATTCATCTTGGATTTTTTCTCTTTCCATACCCGTCAATCGTTGCAAACGCAATTCTAGTATGGCTTTTGATTGTATTTCGCTTAGGTTAAAACTTTCCATCAAGCCGGTTTTGGCTTCGTCTGGTGTACGAGATTCACGTATGAGTTTTATCACTGCATCCAAATGATCGAGAGCGATAAGATAACCCTCTAAGATATGGGCTCTTTCTTCTGCTTTTCTGAGTTCATACTTGGTGCGTCGCACGACTACTTCATGTCTGAATTTGACAAATTCGGAAATCAAGTCCTTCATGTTGAGAATGCGAGGTCGCCCGTTGACTAGGGCTACATTATTGATACCAAAAGAGGTTTGTAATTCGGTATATTTAAAGAGTTGATTAATGATTACATTGGCAATAGCATCTTTTTTAAGATCTACTACCAGTCGCATTCCGTCTCTGTCGCTTTCATCACGGACATCGCTGATGCCATCGATTATTTTATCACTGACAAGCTGTGCTATTTTTTGATGCAGTACGGCTTTATTGACCTGATAAGGCAATTCATAAATGATGATGCTTTCTTTGTTGTTTTTACCGGTTTCCACATTTACTTTACCACGTACTACGACTCGTCCTCGTCCGGTTTCGAATCCTTGTCGTACACCTTCCATACCGAATATGGTGCCGCCGGTAGGAAAATCCGGGGCTTTGAGGTGCTTCATGATTCCTTCGGTGGTGATATCTCTATCATCGATGTAGGCACATATAGCATCTACGGCTTCGGATAGGTTGTGTGGCATCATGTTGGTAGCCATACCCACGGCGATACCCGAAGATCCATTGACGATGAGCTGTGGTATACGAGCCGGCATTACGGTGGGCTCTTTAAGGGTATCATCAAAGTTGTTTTGAAAATCGACGGTTTCTTTGTCCAAATCTTCCATCATGGCCTCTGCAATACGCTGCAACCTTACTTCGGTGTAACGCATAGCGGCGGGGCTATCGCCATCCACAGAGCCAAAGTTACCTTGCCCATCGATCATCATGTAGCGAAGGCTCCAGGGCTGTGCCATACGCACCATGGTGTCGTATACACTACTGTCGCCGTGGGGATGGTATTTACCGAGTACTTCCCCTACGATACGGGCTGATTTTTTGTAGGGTTTATTGTAGGTATTGCCCAGTTCGTTCATCCCGAAGAGCACTCGGCGGTGTACCGGCTTGAGCCCATCGCGCACATCAGGTAGCGCTCTTCCTACTATCACCGACATGGAGTAGTCGATATAGCAGGTTTTCATTTGCTCTTCTATGTTTATTTGTATAATTCTATCGTTTGGAGTGTAATCCGGGTCGTTGATATCGATATTGTCGTTTGCCATAGTAAATAGTGAGGGTCAAATTTACGAAATAGTAGTGGTACTATGTTACTTTTGAATAGGCAATAACTCACTATTTATACACATTTTAACCTTTTTGATAACCTATCATCTTTTTGATTTTTTTAGGAGCTCATCAATCAATAATATTCAGCTGAAGTCCTGCTTTTCGTTCCTTCGCGGCCTGGGTATGGAGTAGTCATTGGGGGGGGAGTGGAATGGCCGCGAACCACTACAATCAGGGCTAGAGTTCGGGGTCTGTAACACGGGTCATCGGTGGCTGAGCAGGGCTGCATAATATGAAATTGCATAAGGGAGTATGAATAGAACAGAGAGATGCATAAAGAATAAGACGATGAGGTCTAGCCACGATTGTAGTGGATATCCTTTTTCGCCTTCGGAAGGCGAAAAAGATAGGAACGAAAAGCGTGAAGTAGATGAATAGAATTCGTGTGTTGCGCTCCTAAAGGTGCGACTGCTTTTTGGGTCACGTATTATTTTCGGACATGCAGTATGTATTTCTCGGTAAAATACTCTTCGGCAAAAATTTTGTAGATATCCCATAGCATGGGTCTGCATTGTGATTCGGATATTTCTTGATGCAGATTGCCTCCTTTGAGGCAGATGAGGCCATTGGCCAGTTCGGCTTGCTCACCTTTTCGGATGAGGTTTTTGCCCCAGGCCCAGAGAGAGCCAAGGGGAGCTACGGCCCGGCTGACGGCGAAGTCAAAGCTATTTTTTTGTTTGATTTCTTCTGTTCGACCCCAGTGGGTAGTGATATTGTTGATTTGCAGGGCGGAGGCGACTTCGTTGACGACATTGAGTTTTTTGCGAATGCTATCGACGAGGAGAAATTCTGTTTGAGGAAAAAAAATAGCGAGTGGAATACCCGGAAAACCTCCTCCGGTGCCGATATCGATGATTCTGTGCTTGGGATCGAAGTCTACCACTGCCGCTATGGAGAGACTATGGAGTACATGATGCAAGTAGAAGTGTTCGATATCTTTTCGGGATATTACGTTGATCTTTTCGTTCCAATCGCTGTAGATTTCTTTGAGTTGTTGTAGTTGTACTAGTTGTTTCTCGTCAAAATCGTTGAAGTATTTTTGAATTATTTCCACCGAGTATATGTTTTAAAGAAGATAGCGGGTATGTTTTTGAGATTGTAGAGCAGATATTGTAAGTCGTAGAGGAATAGTGATGAAATGAGATCGTGCTGCTGCAGGGTGCGCATACAGGAGGAAAAAGTAATAAAGTACATAATGTATCGAAGGATGAAAAGAGTGATAGCAGGGACTATCCATGCTTTGAAAAAAAGGAGTGGTATGAAAAACAGGTAGATATTGAAATGAGAAAATGCATAGAGTCCGAGAGTAAGTTTATGTTTTGCTTTATAATATTTTCCGGTACTTAGGTGTCGCTTTTTTTGAATAATCCATTCTTCTTTGCTCTTTTTGGGATCGGAGTAGGTGAATGCATCCGGGTGTATCATGACGGCCGTATTGTGCTTATCGGCTACTTGATTGATAAATAAGTCATCGTCGCCGGAGGGGATATGATTGTGGGAGGAGAATCCTTTATTTTTGTTGAATAGAGTTCTGACATAGGCGAGATTTCGTCCTACTCCCATGTAGGGCATACCTGTGAGAGCAAAGGATAAATATTGGATGGCCGTGTGTGCCGTTTCAAGTCGTATCATTTTATTGATAGAGCTTTGGTCTTTGGCATAAGGGCTGAAGCCAAGTACTATTTTTTTATCATTGTTGAACTGAGAGGCCATGAGTCTTAGCCATTGGTCAGAGGCGGGTGAGCAATCGGCATCGGTAAGCAAGAGGTGTTCAAATTGAGCAGATTTGATTCCCATCGAGAGGGGAAATTTTTTGCCGGGTATACCTTTTGCATTTTGTGTAAGGTGCACGACATTGAGGTGCGGATATTCTTTCTGCATTTCGTTGAGCAGATAGAACGTGCCGTCTTCGGAGTTGTGGTTTACTACTAATACTTCAAATTGGGGCTTATTGTTTTTATGATATTGTTGATTCAGTAGTAAGGGTAAGTTTTTGCGAAGATTGTCTTCTTCGTTGAATGCACATACAATGATCGTGACTTGCTCACCAGAGGATGGTAGCTGATCTAAAATTGTAGGCTTATATTTGGCCAGTTTTGCAAATACAAATACATAGAAATAAAGCA